>JAIRQN010000064.1 GCA_031256445.1 Treponema sp.
GCACCCGGAGTTTAATATGTTATATACCAAATGGAACTGGGATGACGCAATGGCTGTCCTAAAAGAAGAAACAAGGGAAGAAACCCGTGAGGAGAGTTACAAAGAGATTGCCCGGAACGTCCTTAATAATCACCGGGCTGGATTTGGAGACAATACAAAGGCTGAACAGTGAATCGTTCGCGCGGGAGTAACTGCAGCGCAGATCAAGCTGTTTGCTATTCCCTGAAATGTATAGTAATATGACAAGAGTCATCGTACTTAAACGAAGGGAGGTTTTATGAAAAAGATTTTTTTGGCGTTCGCTAAATATGATCAGCAAGCCAACAAAACCATCGCGGGGATTCTGGGAAAGCTGTCAAACGATGATAGGGAGAAAAACAGGAAAAGTTATTATAAAAGCCTTTCGGAACTTTTCAGACACAATACCGGGTGCAGTGTTTATTTCCTTTCCATGTTAAAGGAAGCGGTTTCCGGCAACGCAAATGCGCAGAAAGCCCTGGTGCCTTTGGCAAAGATTAAAGAACTTAAAGGCAATCTCAGCGAAGATCAGTGGAAGCAGGCTGTGTCATTTTCCAAAATTGCCGATAAAGCGTTAGTCGATTTTATTAATGCTCTTGAAGACAGGGATTTTGAAGCTCCCGTGAAAATTGACTGGTATAAAGGCAAACCTCCCTCATCGCCGCTTTGGTTCATGCTGGAACAGCAGGTTGTCCACAATACCCATCACCGGGGGCAAATTTCACAAATCCTGGACTCGCTAAAAATAGACAATGATTATTCAGGAATAGACATTAAATTCCTATAGAACCGTTGTACGCGTGAAACATCCTAAAAATTTTACATCTCAGTAACAGGTATTATTGCGGCTTATTCCTGTTCTTTTTTGGGTTTGAATATCATGTTCAGGCAAATGGTAAAAAGCGCGATGAACCCGCAGCAGGCAAAGAGGCCAAGCATACCCTTCCACATTATGTGCAATGACGCGATTAAATCTGTCGTATTAATTTCCATGTTTTACTCCTTTTTACCCTGCCAGATAACCCAGGACAAGGCTTAATACAAGGCCGCTTGCCGCGACCGAGGCGACCTGTCCTGAAACATTCGCGCTTACCGCGTGCATCAAAAGAATGTTTTCCGGGTCTTCCTTCAGCGCCATCTTTTGAATAACGCGCGCTGACATCGGAAACGCCGAAATTCCTGTCGCGCCTATCATCGGGTTTAATTTTGTTTTAAGGAAAAGATTAAGAAACTTCGCGAATATTACGCCGCCTGCGGTATTGAGGATAAAGGCGACAAGCCCCAAACCCAAAATCATGAGCGTTTCTACCTGAATGAATTTTTCCGCCTGCAGTGTGAAAGCGACCGTTATGCCCAATAGCAGGGTAATTAAATTCGCTAGGGTGTTTTGAGCGGTTTCGGAAAGAGAGCGCAGCACTGTACATTCCCTGATAAGGTTGCCGAACATCAAAAAGCCGATAAGTGAAACCGCAGCGGGGGAAATAATTCCTACAATGATTGTTACAGAAATCGGGAAAATCACCCTTACCGCTCTTGGTATATCCTTGTCCGCAAGAGAAGCCATGCGAATCTTCCGTTCCTTTTTTGTAGTCAGAAGTTTGATAACAGTAGGCTGTATAATCGGCACAAGCGCCATATACGAGAAAGCCGTTACCAGTATTGGCCCGACATATTTTGATTTAAGTAAATTGGCGACCAGGATTGTCGTGGGTCCGTCCGCGGCTCCGATAATTCCTATGGCAGCCGCGTCATTCATGCTAAATCCCAGAAGTATGGAAATGGTGAGCGCGGCGAAAATGCCGAAATGCGACGCCGCGCCGAAGAAAAAGTAATACGGACGGGAAAGAAGAGGGCCGAAATCGATCATCGCTCCAATGCCGATAAAGAGCAGCAAAGGCAGTATTTCAGAAGACGCGATGGTTGTGTCATACAGCCATTGAATCGGACCGTGAACTGTTTCGGGAACTCCGCCCATCATCATTATCTGATCGATTGCGCCGCTTAAGGGCATGTTGACAAGAATTGCCCCAAACCCCATCGGTAAAAGCAGAGCGGGTTCATAGTCTTTTTTGATTGCCAAATAGATTAAAATGATTCCGACAACGTACATTACGCAGTCTTTCCATCCTATCTGCGAAATGTTTTCAATAATAAATCCCATACTTACATTCCTTTGTTATTATTTTTTCTGTCTGTGAAAATGATCCCGGTTAGTCTGTATTTTAGACCCATGAATCCTCCAAAAAAGTAAAAAACGATGATTTTTAAATATTTAATTTAAAATATAAGCTATTTTATTTCCATCCCGGCGCTTTGTCAAGGCAATTTTGAATGATTTTCCTTTCGGCTGGTATAATACACTGAATTTTCGGCAAAGAGATTGCTTCCGGTTGTATCTATGCTTACGATCAGCGGGCCGAATTGAATCGCGTTCATTACCCAAAGACATTCCGCCATGCCGAATTCCTGCCAACAGACGCCTGAAATTTTTTCAATTTGGCTTGCTCCCAAAACGGCGCAGCCGCCGGGGTATACGCAGTGGATTGCCCCGTACCGGCGGCACGCCTGCGCTGTTTTCTCTCCCATGCCGCCTTTGCCGATCATTATTTTTACGCCTGTTTTTTTTATAAAATCCGCCGCCCATTTTTCCATCCGTATGGAAGATGTCGGCCCTATGGAAACTAGCTCGTAACGCGGCTCGCCTGAATTTTCCCTGACAATCGGCCCTGCGTGATAAACAGCCATTCCGTTTAAATCAACGGGCGGCATTATTCCATCCTGCGCGACTCTCCTGTGAACCTCATCCCTTCCTGTCGCAAGCGAACCTGAAATATAAAAAATATCGCCGGTTTTTAAACCGCGGATGTCTTCATCTTTTACAGGAAGATTTAACATTTTTATATTTTGCGCGTTTTTGGCGGCTTTGCTGTCTATAATAGTTTTATTCCTTTGTATGACGGAAGTTCATAAGACAGATCTTTTTTTATTCTGACAGTTCCGCGGCGCAGCGCGTAACACGATACATTCACCGCGCATGCCCTTGTCGCCGTGTGTCTTGCTGACGATTCAATGTGCACTCCCATAACCGCCTGACTGCCGCGAAGCCCCTGAGCGCCCATTCCCAGACTGTTAAGCGCGTCTGTAATTTCCTTTTCCATCCGCGCACCTTGCGGGTGCGGATGCTTTGTTCCCAACTGCCGCAGAATTGCCTTCTTTGAAAGAACTGCGGCGTTCTCTATGTTGTGTCCAAGCCCGATACCAACAAGCAAAGGAGGGCAGGCGTTAACTCCAGGGCCGTAAACAATGTCTGTCACAAACGGTAAAATCGCCTCCATTCCGTCGGAAGGCTTAAAGACTTTTGCCTGTCCTGGGAGGCTGCATCCTGCGCCTGACAGGTACAATGTTATTTCCATTTCCTGCGAACCGGGAATTATTTCCCAATCGATCCATGGGACGCGCTCTCCTGTATTGTCGCCTGTATTTTTTTCATCGAAGAAATTGACAGCGTTCGGCCTTAACGGAACGCTCAGTGTCGCGCGTTTAACGGCTTCTGTAATCACCTCTTTTGTCATGTCAAGAAAAGGAAAAGCGCTGCCTGCTTTAAGATAAAACTGGGGAAGGCCGGTATCCTGACAGCAGGGACGGTTTTGTTCAACAGCCATTTTTAAATTTTCAAAATAACTGCCGTAAATTGCCTTCTGGAGAGGAGAATCTTCCCCCTCTCTCATCTGTTCAAGACGTGAGGTGACATCATCGCTTAACCGCACCGCCGCCGCGCCGATGAATTTTTCAATTAACGTTATAAATCTTTCTTTGATTGATTGGGGATCGGGGTTATCGTTTGTAATCTGTTCATTCCGACAACATGAAATGTTATCTGACATCGATACCTGAGCCTTTATTCATTATTTTCTTCTTTAAATAGTTGATCTGTCTGCGGACTTCTTTTGGAGCGGGGCCGCCGGGGAGACTGCGCATTCTTACGCTGGCGGCCGGCGTTATTACCTTGAAAATATCTTCTTCAAACAGCCTGCTGCGTTTTTTCATTTCGTCAAGGCTTAAACCTGATATGTGTTTGTGACCCGCTTCGATACAGTCGCGCACAAGCAGGGCGGCGGCTTCATGCGCGTCACGGAAGGGAAGCCCCTTGCGGACAAGGTATTCAGCCGCGTCTGTCGCTTCCAGAAAACCGCCTGCGCAGGCGGCCTTCATGCGCTTTAGGTTGAAATTCGCTTCTTTTATCATACCGGCGAACATTCTCAGGCAGAGGCAAAGAGTGTCAATGCTGTCAAAGAGGGCTTCCTTGTCTTCCTGAAGATCCTTGTTGTACGCATAGGGCAGTCCTTTAAGCAGGGTTATAAGAGTGACAAGATTACCTGCCGCCCTCCCTGTTTTGCCGCGTATAAGTTCCGCGAAATCGGGATTTTTTTTCTGTGGCATTATAGAAGAGCCGGTGCTCCATGACTCTGACAATTCGATAAATTTAAATTCCTCGCTTGCCCAAAGCATGACATCTTCGCAGAAACGCGAAAGGTGAACCATTGTGATTGCGCATGCGCCGGAAAGCTCAAGGGCAAAGTCGCGGTCTGCGACAGCGTCCATTGAGTTTATGCACAGCCGGTTAAATCCAAGCGTGAGAGCGGCTGCCTTTCGATCCAGAGGAAGCGAAGAACCGGCCAACGCGCCGCTTCCAAGCGGGCACTCGTCAAGACGGCGCAGCGCGTCTGTAAAGCGCGAATAGTCCCTTTCAAGAGCGGCGCACCAGGCGCATAAATGGTGGCCGAGCGTTACGCACTGCGCTCTTTGAAGATGAGTGTATCCGGGCATTATGCTTGTAATGTGCGCCTGCGCCGTATCCAGCAGTACGTTCAATAATGCGGCAAGCCCGCTTTGAATCTGCGGCACGGCGCGTTTTAGGTAAAGGCGAAAGGCGGCGGCTACCTGATCATTTCGGCTGCGCCCGGCGTGAACCATTTTGCCTGTGCCGCCAAGACGCCGCGTGAGAACCGATTCCAGAAAGGAGTGAATGTCCTCCGCGTTTGAATCAATCGCAAGTTTGCCCGCTTTAATTTCCGCGGCTATGACATCAAGCTCTTTTGCGATTTGACCCGCCGCGTTTTTTGGAATTATCCCCTGTCTGCCAAGCATTAAGGCATGCGCCCTGCTGGCTGTTATGTCGTCAAAGACAAGGCGTTTGTCCACGCTGATTGACGCCTGAAAAGCAAAAGCGTCCGCTTCTGGAGTTTGCGCCAGCCGCCCTGCCCATAACGGTTTTGTTTTTATAGCTGAGCCGCTGTTTTTTTTACCGGTACTCTTTGCCATTTATTCCCTGATTCGCCTGTTACTTTTTAACAGGTTTTCCTTTGGCTGCGGTTTTTGGTTTTGCCGCCGGTTTACTCCTGCCGGATTTTTTTTCCTGCTCCATAAGAGAGCGCACAAGAACCGGAAGGCCGTACAGTTTTACAAAACCCTTTGAGTCCGCATGGCTGTACAAATCGCCTGTGGTGAAACTTGCGAGGCTTGTATTGTAAAGCGAATTGGGAGAAGCGCAGCCTGCCGCGCTGATTGAGCCTTTGTAAAGTTTTACTTTTACCTTGCCGTTAACATCTTCCTGAATACTGTCTGTAAACGCGCAGAGCGCTTTTCGCAAAGGAGTAAACCAGAAGCCGCCGTAGATAAGTTCGCTCATCTTTAATGAAACCTGCTGTTTGAAAGAATATGCCTGCCTGTCAAGGCACAGATGCTCCAGTTCCTGATGCGCGTAATAGAGGATTGTTCCGCCGGGAGTTTCATAAACGCCGCGGCTTTTCATTCCGACAACCCTGTTTTCCACAATGTCCGCAATGCCGATTCCGTTCGCGCCTCCGATTTTATTAAGCGCGGCGATAAGGGCGGCTCCTTCCATTTTCTTTCCGTTAAGCGCAACAGGGATGCCCTTTTCAAATTCAATTTCAACATATTCGGCCTTGTTGGGCGCTTTTTCCGGCGTTACCGTCATTGCAAGCATTTTTCTGCACTGAGGTTCGTTTGCGGGATCTTCAAGTTCAAGCCCTTCGTGTGATATATGCCAGAGGTTATCGTCAGTGCTGTAGGCGTTTTTCCTGTTTACGGGAGCGGCGATATTCCTTCTTTTAAGATACCTTATCGCTTCTTCGCGGCTTTTGATTTTCCATATCCGCCACGGGGCGATTATTTCCAAATCGGGAGCAAGCGCCATTATACCCAAATCAAAGCGAATCTGATCGTTCCCCTTGCCTGTCGCGCCGTGGGCGATAGCGGAGGCTTTTTCCCTGCGCGCGTAATCGACAAGGACTTTCGCGATCAGCGGCCTTGCAGTGGCGGTTCCAAGAAGATACTTGTCCTCATAAACGGCTCCGGCTTTAAGAGCGGGCCAGATATATTCTTCAACATATTCTTTTTTAACATCCGCTACATGACACGCGCTGGCTCCTGTCGCCAATGCCCGTTTGGTGATCGCTTTCCAGTCAGCAGCCTGGCCAAGATCCGCGCAGACCGCGATAATTTCGCAATCCTGATTTTCCTTAAGCCAGGGAATTATCACTGTAGTATCCAGTCCGCCTGAATATGCAAGAACGATTTTCTTTTTCATTATTTTTTCTCCTTAAAAATGATAACGTTAATTATGATGTTATTATCCATAATATATTAATTTAAAGCAAGGTCTATATTAATTTGAAATTCGTGAAGGTTAAATTAAAATCTTAAGAAAAAATTCGCTGTGTTAAAGCTTATTCGTGTTTTGATATGTTTTAAGGCTTCACACTGGTTATCAATTAAAAATTGCCGATATTTAACTGGTAACATGAAAAAACAGGTAAAAACCGTCAAAAAGACAGGCGCCCGCGGGAAAACTGCTCAAAATACCGTTAAAAAAGAGATAAAACCAGCGAAAAAACTGGTAAAAAGCAGGAATTCCGACATAAAACGGGCTTTTTTTCTTGCAGGTTCGCTTGCGATTTTATCCGCGAGCATTTCTGTGGCATTGATATTGATTCATTCACTGATGAAAGAAAGAGCGCAACTGGAAAATCCAGTCATTAAAATTGAAACTGTTGAACCTGAAACGCCGCAAAACCCCGCGGAAAAACACGCTCCGTCTGCCTCTGTTAATCCGGATGTGTCTGTCTCCGTCCAGCCGCCTGCGGAAGAAAATATAACCACTCCGGCTGGTAAAAACGCGCTCCCGGTCCAGCCGCGCGCTTCCGTAAATTTTCAAAAACCGCCTGAACGCCTCCCGGACAAACCGGTTGAAATTTCCGGCTCCATTGCTTTCGTGATAGATGATGCCGGCAACAATCTGCGGGATCTTGAACCGTTCCTGCGCATCCCTGTTCCTCTGACAATCGCTGTATTGCCGGGTCTTCCTCATTCACAGGAAACAGCCCGGCGTATAAGGGCGGCGGGCAAAGAAGTGTTTCTGCATCAGCCAATGGAAGCGCTCGCGGAACAGGATCCGGGCCCTGGCGCGATTTATTCCGGCATGAACGCTGATGAAGTACGGAAAGTGTTAAAACGCAATATTGATGAAATCGGGCCCGTTACGGGAATAAATAACCATCAGGGATCAAAAATTACATCGGACTGGGAAGCGGTGGAAACCATACTTGCATTCTGCGCTGAAAATAATCTGCTCTTTCTTGATTCGCGGACAACGGCCGAAACTGTCGTTCCCGACGCAGCGCGGCGGATGGGAATTCAAATCGCTGAAAGAGGCGTGTTTATTGACAATGACCGCAGCAAAGACGCGATGGCCATGTCAATCACAGGCGGCCTTTCAAGAGCGAAAAGGAACGGGCAGGTAATAATGATAGGCCACGCTTTTTCGCGCGAGCTTGCGCCGCTTCTTGCGGAGCAGTATCAGGCATTAATAAATCAGGGCTTTGTAATTAAAACTGTTTCTGATATTATCAGGTAACAACGCAATGAAAGTTCTGGGTATTGAAACGTCCTGCGATGAATGTTCCGCAGCGGTTGTAGAAGACGGAGAAAAAATACTGTCCAATGTAATCGCTACGCAGATACCGTTTCACGCGCCGTGGAACGGGGTGGTTCCCGAAATAGCCAGCCGCAAACATACAGAGTGGATTTACGCGGTAACCAAAGAAGCGCTGGACAAGGCAGGGCTGGCCGCGGCGGACATTGATGCCGCAGCGGTTACAGGCCGTCCCGGGCTTTTAGGTTCCCTGCTTGTGGGTCTTTGCTTCGCGAAAGCATTCGCGTGGTCGCGCGGCATTCCCTTTATCGCGGTGGATCACATGCTCGCGCATTTGTACGCTCCAAGGCTTATAATAAATAATGATACTGGAGCAGAGAACAACCAGGCGCGTCCAGAGTATCCGTTCTTGGGGCTTTTGGTTTCCGGGGGGCATACGATTATCTGCCGCGCGGACAGCTTTGACGGCATCACCGTGATGGGAACCACAATTGATGACGCCGCAGGCGAAGCGTTTGACAAGGTGGCAAAGCATTACAATTTCGGCTATCCGGGAGGCGCGGTTATCGATAAAATGGCGCGTAACGGAGACAGCGGAGCCTTTCGCTTTCCTTTGCCTTCGCTCCACAAGGGGGATCACCGCTATGATGTGTCTTATTCGGGATTAAAAACGGCGGTCGTCAATCAGCTTGAAATGTTTAAAGTAAAAAAAGGAGAACATACAAACGAAGATATAGCCGCTTCTTTTCAGAAAACCGCCGTGGATATACTGCTGCGCGCTCTTTTAAACGCCGCCGAAGACTCTGAACTTACAACAATTGTGGCAGGCGGCGGCGTTGCTGCCAACAGCAGCCTTCGTTCCCGACTCGCGGAACGTTCCGATCTGCGGTGCATTTTTCCGCCGCTGGAGCTCTGCGGCGACAATGCCGCCATGGTAGCCGGTCTGGGCTATCAGTACCTTGCCAGGGGAGAGCAGTCCCCTTTAAATGTTACCGCGCAGGCGAGGGTGAGCGGCTTTAAAAAGAAGTATCCTTGAACTAACTCCGGTATTTTATTAATATAAAACATTATGCTTGGCACTGTCGTAAACGCGCTTTCAATTGTTTTTTGCTCTTTGGTCGGCGCTTTCCTTGTTAAAAATATTCCGCAAAGATTCGAGGAGATTCTCAAAAAAGCCTCCGGCCTTGCGGTTATTTATATAGGAATAAGAGGCGCACTTGATAATGAAAACATACTGTTATTGATTTTAAGCCTTGTGTTCGGATCCATTATTGGTGAATTAATCGATATCGATAAATGGATGGTAAGACTCGGAACCTGGGCAGAAAAAAAACTCGGAATGGATGGAGACAGGACATCACAAAGGAGTTTTTCCAAAGGTTTTGTGACAGCCAGTATTCTGTTCTGCACAGGCTCGATGGCGATTATAGGAGCAATGCAGAGCGGACTTCAGGGAAACCATGAAACCCTTTTCGCCAAGTCCATTCTGGACGGGATAATGTCTCTTGTTTTCAGCGCCTCTTTGGGAATTGGAGTGGCGTTTTCCGCCCTGTCTGTTTTTCTTTACCAGGGCGGCATCACATTCGGTTCAATTTTAATACGCGATTTTCTGACGCCGGAAATGATAAGGGAAATGTCTGCGGCAGGCAGCCTTTTAATAGCAGCTATAGGTTTTAACTTTTTGGGCGTCAAGGAAATAAAAGTCGCCAATATGATACCGGGTATTTTTATTCCTTTGGCGTATTATCTGATAGCGCAGGCTTTTTAGTTCAGCTTAAATTTCCCTGTTCATGTATTTGTCAAGGAATTTCTCGTTAACGCGCAGTAGTTCTTCTCTTGGAAGATCACCTAACACCTTCCAGCCCAGATCCAGTGTGCGGCCGATGCTGCGGTTATCATGTTCGCTCTGCGTCAGAAAACCCTGTTCGAATTTTTCTCCGAATTTCAAATACTGCTTGTCGGCGGCGGATAGTTCCTCTTCGCCGATTATCGAGGCAAGGTTGCGGATTTGCTTTACTTTCGCGTAAGCCGCGAACAGCTGGCTTGCGACATCTTTATGATCTTCGCGCGTCATGCTCGGTCCTATTCCGTCCTTCATCAGGCGCGAAAGGCTTGGAAGCCCTGCGACAGGCGGGTAAATGCCCCTCTGGAAAAGTTCGCGGTCAAGGACAATCTGCCCTTCTGTGATGTAACCTGACAGATCGGGAATTGGATGGCTTATATCGTCATTCGGCATTGACAGAATCGGTATCTGGGTAATTGAGCCGCTGGAATTTTTTATTTTTCCCGCCCTTTCGTAAAGCGAAGCAAGATCCGAGTACAGGTAACCGGGGTAGCCCTTGCGGCTCGGCACTTCGCCGCGGATGGATGAAACCTCCCTCATCGCTTCGCAGTAGTTTGTCATGTCGGTCATCACAACAAGAACGTGCATGTTCTTTTCGTAGGCAAGGTACTCGGCGGCGGTAAGAGCGCAGCGCGGAGCGATGAGACGCTCAAGGGAGGGAGAGTCGGCAAGAGAGAGAAAAACCACTACATTGGAAAGAACGCCCGACTGTTCAAAATTGTCAAGGAAGAAACGGGCCACGTCATTTTTAACGCCCATTGCGCAGAAGACTATTACAAACTGCTCACCGCCGCCTGAGTTTCCGTCAGCTGAAATAATTTTCGCCTGACGCACAATCTGCGCGGCGAGCCTGTTGTGCGGAAGGCCGTTACCTGAAAAAATCGGGAGCTTTTGCCCGCGGATTAGCGTGTTCATTCCGTCAATCGCGGAAATTCCCGTTTGAATAAAATCGCGGGGATAAGTGCGCGCGTAAGGATTGATTGGAAGGCCGTTGATATCGAGAGTTTTTGAAGAGAAAATACTGCCGTATCCGTCAACCGGCTCGCCAAGACCGTTAAAAACCCTGCCTAAAAGCCCCATACCCACGCGAAGTTCCATCGGCTTGTCAAGAAATTCGACTCTTGTTTCATCGGCTGAAAGACCTGTGCTGTTTCCGAAAATCTGGATGGCGGCCCATTTCTCGCTCAAATCCACAACGCGGCCAAGTCTTTTTACATTCCCCCGGTCGTAGACGGCGACCATCTCGTTAAAGCCTACATTGCGGCTGCGCTTTGTAATTACAACAGGCCCTTCTATGCGGAGAAGCCCTCTGAATTCAATGCCTCTCATAACGCTTTTCCTGCCTGAAAACCGGACTGGCCGCTGTTTCGGGTACGGTAAGCCCGTTCCAGTTCTTCCAGAATATTGCGCATTTTTCCCTCAAAAGAGGCAAATTCGCCAGGTTCATCGTTTTTTACAGTGCTTTTAAGGCGGGACAAGCCTTCCTTTAAACCCGCCGCCGTTATTTTTGTCATCGGCGCGCCCAGTTCAATGCAGGTACGGGAGCGCTCGTGAAATTCCATTATCAGTTCCAGAAGACGCACCTGTTTTTCGGGGACGCAGTACATGTCAACTTCGTCAAATGAATTCTGCTGAAGGAAACCGTCCTTGATAATCTGCGCGGTAAGAAGGATCAGTTTCTGCTCGTCGGGAAGGGCGTCAGGGCCGATAAGCCTTACAATTTCAGATAACCTCTGCTCCTGTTTTAAAAGATCCATGCATTTCTTGCGTATAACAGTCCATGAAGGATTAACATGCTCCCACCATGTTTGAACTTCTTCGGCGTATTCGGAATAACTGTCAATCCAGCTGATCGCCGGGTAGTGCCTCGCGTTGGCAAGATCCCTGTCCAGAGCCCAGAAACAGCGGATAAAACGTTTTGTATGCTGCGTAACAGGTTCGGAAAAATCGCCTCCCGGAGGGGAGACAGCCCCGATTATCGAGACGGAACCTTCTTCTCCTGACAAAGTGCGCACCCGTCCGGCTCTTTCGTAGAATTCGGCAAGGCGCGTTGGCAGGTAAGCGGGGAATCCCTCTTCTGCGGGCATTTCTTCCATGCGGCCGGAAAGTTCGCGTAACGCTTCGGCCCAGCGGCTGGTTGAATCCGCCATAATCGCTACATGGTAGCCCATGTCCCTGTAAAATTCCGCAAGCGTTACGCCGGTGTAAATTGACACCTCACGCGCCGCTACGGGCATGTTTGACGTGTTGGCGATAAGCAGCGTTCTTTCCATAAGGCTTCGCCCGGTTCTGGGATCCAGAAGTTCCGGAAATTCCGTAAGAACGTCAGTCATTTCATTGCCGCGCTCTCCGCAGCCGATGTAGATAATGACATCTGCGTCGCACCATTTGGCGACAGCGTGCTGCGTCATGGTTTTGCCGGTGCCGAAGCCGCCAGGAATCGCCGCTGTCCCGCCCTTTGAAAGCGGGAAGAAAATGTCGATAACGCGCTCGCCTGTAATAAGAGGCTGATCCGGCGAAAGACGCGAAGCGATGGGGCGGGGAAGACGCACAGGCCACCACTGGGCAAAGGGAATTTCCTCTCCCATGCTTGTTTTCGCGGCCGCTTCAAAAATACAATAATCGCCTTCTTTGCTTAAACTCACTATATCGCCGCCTGCATGGACGCCGCCCTGCGGGTATAATGGCGCCATGATTTTACATGTAATGCTTTCGGTTTCTTTAACAGAGCCAAGCACAAGCCCGGCGGAGGCGGCTACTTTTTCGCCCGCGGCAAGTCTTGCAGCTAACGCCGGATCGGGAATAAAACGCCACTTTTTCTGCGGATCAAGAGGATTCCCCCTGCCGCCTGGTTTCATAAAAGAGCCGTCCTGCCCGTAGAGCATTTCAAGCGGACGCTGAATGCCGTCGTAAATTGTTCCCATAAGCCCGGGTCCCAGCAGCGCGGAAAGGGGACGGCCTGTTGACCATGCAAAGCTGCCTGTTTTAAGGCCGGTGTTGTCTTCGTAAACCTGGATGACAGCCTCTTCACCCTCAAGACGGACAATTTCGCCGATGATCCTTTTATCTCCCACTTCCACAAGATCGAAAAGACCGGCTCCCTGCAAACCTGTTACGCGAATGATGGGCCCTGAGATTCTGCTGACTTTACCCTGGCGGGTTACGCTGTTCATTCGCTCTCCATGAAATCGCGGCCTACAAGCGCTTCTATTAATTCTTCCCTTTTTTCGTGTAAAAGGAAATCTATTATATTCTGAATTGAGGCGGTAACGCTTATTTCGCCTGTATCAATTGTTATTGACGGGTAACGGCTGACAGCGGCAGTCTCTTTAATAACGCAGTTTAACCTGACATTTTTTAAAATGGCTTCCGCTTCTTTGCGTTCCAGCCCGCTAATCTTCGCGTCCAGTTGGCGCGGCGCGTCCTGTTCATTCTTTGTCTCCATCTGTCCGCCGCATACTGTAATCCGTTTTGCAAGTTCTCCTGTGAGCAGATCGATTATACGCGCGCGGCTTAAACCGTTAAACCAGCATTGTTCAGCGGAATTAAGCGCTTCTTCAATTTTTTCAATTTTGGCTCGGCGTTTATCAATCGGGAGGCGCGCCATTGTTTTTTCATAAATCAATTCTCTCTGTTCTTTATATTTTTTTTCAAGTTCACCGGCGTTCTTCGCGGTTTTATTTTCCCAAAGCGCGGTTTGCCCGCGCACTGTATCATCCGCCGTTTTTAAAATGCGCTGCGCTTTTTTTCTGGCATCCTCAAGAATCTCACGGTCAAGTATTTCTGTAGATTGAAGTTCTTCCATAAATTTCCGGCGGCAACCGCCTTTGAAAATTATGGTGCAGATTCGAATGATGTTCAAGTATATGGCAATTAACAGTTATTAATGGGAAGCGAGATTTTTATCCTTGATATCCTTATAAAAATGAAAATAATACAATATACATTAAAAAAATACAAAATAAATATTCTATCTTGTCTTCAAAAATTTGATACATTGCGTTGAACTGTCTGTTAAAACGGCAATCGCGGCAGGAGCGGTCTGCAGTTCCACAACGGGAGCGATATCGCATAACGGCTGTATTTCCTCTCTGCCCTGCAAGATTATCAGCCTGACGCACTGGCTGTTATGCCAGCAGGAGCCGCGAGACCCGCTTTCGCGATCAGCTCCAGGTCTTTAAGCGGTACAGGGTCAGGCAGCAGCCGCTCTTTATGAGAATACCTTTTTTCGGCAGCTTCAAAAAATTCCATTTTGTTTTATGTTATTTTTTATTTTTCGGCGACAGAGGTTTTTCTTTCTTGTTTATTTTTTCAAGGACGATCTGCGAAAGCCGCTTGAACTGCTGGGGATACAGTTCAGCGTCAGGTTTATTGTAATATTCAAGAACAGCGTTTAATTCCGTCTTTGCCTGCTGGTATTTTTTTTGTTTGTAATGGATAAACGCGATTTCGTATTCAGCTGTGATAACAAGGTCTATAGTCGTCTGGTTTCGATCATGCAGAGTCTGGTAATACATAAGGGCAGTTCTGTAACGATTCTTGTCGGTGGCTTCCTGTGCGCGCTGTATCAGTTCGGCGGGAGAGAGCTCCTCGCTGATATTCACCGCCGAAGCGCAGGAGGACAGTATAATCAGGACCGCAAACGCGGTTGAAATGCAGAATTTTACGGAAAATTTAATCATAAAAAATTATATCCTTTTTCTTCTTTCTTAGTAAAGGTACCAGGAAGGCTAAAGTTACAGGTCAAAAGAAGCGTAAAATCTCTGTAACATTGACGGTTTACCCGTAAAAGTGCATAATTGCCGTATGAAAGCAGGCATTATTGGCTCGACAGGTTATGCCGGCGCGGAATTAATCAAATTCCTTTCCCGGCACCCAAAAATTGATGATATTTTACTCTCTTCTGTCAGTTTTGAAGGGCAGAGGATTGAAGAAATTTATCCCAATTTTTTAAATATAGTATCCGGCAGACTTTTAAAAGCAGAAGATGTTATCGCCTCCTGCGATGTTGTTTTTGCCGCTTTACCGAATGGGGTAGGGGAGCCTTATGCCGCCGCCTGCATGGAACGGCGAATTCACTACATCGATCTTTCCGCTGATTTCCGGTTTGATGAAGACGAGGAAATATATTCCGCATGGTACGGCAAACCATACCAATTTCCCGAACTTCATAAAAACTCGGTTTACGGCCTGCCGGAGTTGAACAGGCGGCGGATGAAAGAGCTTGCGGCAAAAGGCCCTGTGATAATCGGCAATCCCGGCTGTTATCCTACAGGCGCTTCGTTGGGCGTGTTCCCGGCCCTGCCGATGTTTGACGGCGGCGGTTATCCTGTTATAATAGACGCCGCTACAGGCGCTTCAGGCGGCGGCAGGGAACTGTCCCGATCCTTTCACTACAGTGAATGCGCCGATTCTGTCTCTCCGTATAAAGTCGGCTCTCACAGGCATTCACCTGAAATTGCGCGTAACATCGCCGCTATGGCCGCTGACTCAGGCGTTCCTTCCGCGCGGATTATTTTTACGCCGCACCTGACGCCAATGATAAGGGGAATTCTCAGCACCATCTATATTCCCCTTTCGCGTCAATGGCGCGTAACGCAGGAAAATTCATTCATGCCTCCGTCAGGTGAAATTGAAGAAAAAACCGCGGAAATACGCGAGTCTTACGCCGCCTTTTACAAAGACGAACCATTTGTGCGCGTTCTTCCCGCCGGCCTTACAGCCGCCGCCAACCGCGTACGCCAGTCCAATTACTGCGACATTTCCGTGCACATGGACATAAACGGTTCCACTTTGATTGCAGTTACCGCCATTGACAATATGGTCAAAGGCGCCGCCGGCCAGGCAGTTCAGAATATGAATATTTTATTCGGTTTTGATGAAACAGCAGGGCTGCAGGCAATACCTATGCCGTTTTAATTAAGGAATATAACATGAAAGAAATCACAGGCGGCGTTTGCGCGCCCAAAGGGTTTATGGCTGGCGGAATCAGGTGCGGTATAAAGGCGGGAAATTCATTAAAAAAAGACCTTGCGCTTATCTATTCGCAAAAATGCTGTAACGCCGCGGCGGTTTTTACCACGAACAGGGTAAAAGCGGCAAGCGTACTTGTATGCATGGAAAATATCGCTGACGGGAAACTGCACGCTGTAATAGCCAATTCCGGGAATGCCAACGCATGCACAGGGCAGACGGGAATGGACAACGCGAAGAAAATGGCCTCTCTTGCCGCCGGCGTTTTAAAGATTGATCCTTCCTGCGTTGCCGTTGCGTCAACCGGGGTAATCGGAGCGCCTTTGCCAATCGGTGTAATAGAGAATAATATCGGCGCTTTAAAAATGAGTCTGCGTGATGACGAGCAGGGGCATTATGACGCGCTGGAAGCAATCATGACAACAGATATCCGCAAAAAGGATATTGCCGTGGAATTGGAAATCGGCGGAAAGACAGTGCGCATAGGAGCCATGTCCAAGGGATCGGGAATGATACATCCCAATATGGCGACAATGCTCGCCTTTATCACCACAGACTGCGTTATCAATAAAAACGCGCTGGACGCCGCGTTAAAGTACGCCGTAAAACGCTCTTTTAACCGGCTGACGGTAGACGGGGATACCTCAACAAACGACATGGCTCTTGTAATGGCGAACGGCGAAGCGGGGAATGAGCCAATAACAATTGACAATGAACAATCAGCAATGAAGAATGTTCCAAAATCAGATAACGCAGATTTTAATTTTTTCCGCGATGCGCTTGAATATGTCTGCGTCAACCTTGCCAGGAAAATGGCGCGTGACGGAGAGGGAGCGGCGAAACTTGTTACTGTAACTGTAAGAGGCGCGAAAAACGAAGACGCGGCGGAAACTCTCGCCAAATCGGTGGCTTCTTCCAGTCTTGTAAAGGCCGCCTGCTTCGGCGCCGACGCAAACTGGGGGCGCGTGTTATGTGCAATGGGATATTCCGGGGAAGAATTTTCTCCTGAAAAAACAAACGCCAGTTTTAAAAGCAAGGCAGGAGTGATTGATGTCTGTAAAAACGGCGAAAATGTTCCCTTCTGCGAAAAGACAGCCAAGATGATCCTTTCGCAGGAAGAAATTGAAATAAATATCGCCATTAATGACGGTAATGGAAAAGCCAGTGTCTGGGGGTGCGATCTTACATACGATTATGTTAAAATTAACGGAGACTACCGCTCTTAAAAGAGGCAGACACTTATGAAAGACAAGGATTTTTCCAACGAGACAAGAGCCGCGCTGCTTGTGCAGGCGCTTCCGTATATTCAGCGTTTCCGCGGCAAGACCATTGTTGTTAAATACGGCGGGAACGCCATGCAAAGCGATGAGCTTAAAAAAGCTGTGATTGACGATGTGATACTGATGGCATGCGTTGGAATACGCACTGTGCTGGTTCACGGCGGCGGCCCTGAAATTGAAGCGATGCTGAAAAAAACCGGAAAGGAAAGCCGCTTTGTTAACGGGCTTCGATACACAGATGAAGAAACAATGGATATTGTTCAAATGGTTCTCTGCGGCAAGGTCAACAAGGAAATAACAGCCCTCATTGAAAAATCCGGAGGCAGGGCTATAGGACTTAGCGGCATTGACGGGGCAATGTTAAAAGCGCGCCGGATAAACGGCGATTTGGGCATGGTAGGCGATATTGAGAGCGTAGACGCTTCAATGTTGAATTCCATCATGGATTCTGGCATTATTCCCGTTGTGTCCTCTGTGGCTTACGGCATAGATACGGACGGAACCGGCGCTGACGAGGGAAAACCGCTTAATATTAACGCCGATACCGCCGCGGCAAAGATCGCCGCATCGCTGAAAGCGGAGAAGCTGGTTCTAATGACCGATGTCTGCGGAATTCTGCGCGATGTTCAGGATGAAAGTTCCTTAATCAGGGAAGTGACAAGGCTTCAGCTTGATGATTTAAAAAAAGAAGGCGTTCTCAGCAAGGGAATGATACCAAAAGCGGACTGCTGCGCCCTTGCGCTGGACGGAGGGGTTAAAAAAGCCCATATTTTGGACGGACGCCTGCCTCATGCCATACTTATTGAGCTGTTTACTGATGAGGGAATTGGAACAATGATAATCCACTAGACATAAATTATTAAAATTTGCTAAAATACCGGAAGGTAGTAATATACGAGGAGGCTATTTGGCGGAGAAAGATTTACGCATTAACGAACAGATACGTTCCCGGGAGGTTCGTTTAATCCGGGAAGATGGAGATCAGGGAATTATGCCTGTTTCCCAGGCGATGGAAATAGCGAAGGAAGCGGGGCTTGACCTTGTGGAAGTTGCGCCTCAGGCGGTTCCTCCGGTAGTCAAGATATTAAATTACGGTAAATTCAGATTTGAAAATGAAAAGAGGCTTAGGGATTCCAAAAAAAAGCAGAAACTTTTAAAGTTAAAGGAAATCCGGATGCAGCCCAAAATTGACGATCACGATCTGGATTTCAAGTCTAAACATATAAAAGAATTTTTATCCGATGGCAACAAGGTAAAAGTTACAATCCGTTTCCGCGGACGCGAGCTTGCCCATACGGAACTGGGTTTTGATGTAATGAAAGACGTACTTTCCCGTATAGAAGGAGAGTACACGATGGACAAACCGCCGGCAATGGAAGGCAGGTTTATGTCAATGGTTCTTGGTCCAAAAGGCAAGAAATAATCCGGCTGTTATTTTTTTAATGGTCAGGTAACTTATATAGAGAGGTGGCAAATGCCCAAGATGAAAACCAAAAAAAGCGCGGCAAAGCGTTTTTCTTTTACCGGCTCAGGGAAGGTAAAATATAAAAAACAAAATCTGCGCCACATTCTGACTAAAAAGTCATCAAAGCGGAAACGGGGCCTGCGTCATGCCGGTATCCTGTCCGGTGACAATGTGCCGGTAATAAAAAAACAGCTTTTACCCTACGGTTAAAAGTATCTAAGAGGGAATTTATGTCAAGAGCAGTAGACGGTTCAAAAAGAAAGAACCACCGTAAAAAAATACTAAAGCAGGCAAAAGGTTACTGGGGCAGGCGGCATTCAAATTACAAAACCGCCAAAGACGCCGTAGCCAAATCATTGACTTACGCGTACCGCGACAGAAAAGACAGAAAAGGCGATTTTCGCCGTTTGTGGATTATCAGGATTAACGCAGCCTGCCGGGAACAGGGGCTTTCCTATTCACGGCTTATAACCGGCCTGGATAAAGCGGGTATTATCATCAACCGCAAGGCACTGGCATGGCTCGCGACGGAAGACAGCGCCGCTTTCGCGGTTATTGTCGAGAAAGCTAAAGCCGCGCTGGGCGCATAACGCGTCAGGCGGCAAAAACGATGTGAAAGGAGGGTTCGCTCGTGATTAGCCTTGATCAGGTTCAGTTATTGGAAGCAAGAGTCGCCAAAGCGATTGAGTATGTGCGGCGCGTTACAGCGGAAAACGAATCGCTTACTTCGGAAAGAAAAGGTTTGCAGTTAAAACTGGAAACAAATCAAAGACGGATAGACGAACTTGAAGTGCTTGTTATGCGCTTTAAGGAAGATCAAAGCCGCATCGAAGACGGAATTATCGCCGCCCTTGACCGCCTTAGCCAGTTTGAAGAAGCGTTTGAAGACAGCCTGAAAGAAAAAGCAAGCGTAAAAAAACCTGCCGCTGTCAAAAGGGAAAAACCGGTTGAACAGGTTAAACGGGCGGACCCGGAAATTTCAAATTCGGAAATGTTTTTTGAAATTCCGGAAAACGCCGTAGAGGAATCGCTGTTGCAGGACGCGCCCGATCTTCATTCCGGCGAAGATTCTCTGGCGGAAGGTGAATTGGACATATTTTAATGGCCAATGAACTATGTCTGGATATTTTAGGCACTTCATTTACCATAATGGCGGATGAAGACGAAGCATATCTTCAAAAAGTGCTGACCCAGTATAAAACAGCCGTTGAAAACACCCAAAATATCTCCGGCATTAACGATCCGCTTAATGTCGCCGTTTTAACCGGTTTCCTGTTATGTGATGAGATTAACAAAATAACAAGACAGTCTGACGAGGAATCCGAAGAAGTGGAAAAACGCACCTTAAAACTGATCGCCAGTATTGAACATGCTCTGAAGATTTCCGGCGGCAATGGTTAAGCTTTATAGGTTAAAAAATACTTTCAAAAATTATGATTGGGGATCGCCTGAATTGATCCCGGAATTTTTAGGTCTGCCTGCGGACGGTTCAAAGCCCTGGGCGGAAATGTGGATGGGAAATCACAGCGGCGCCTGTTCAGCCTTAAATGCGCAGGATGAGTATACCGAACTGCGCAAAGCGGCGGACACAGAGCTTTCTTTTCTTTTCAAACTGCTCGCCGCGGATAAACCTCTTTCAATTCAGGCTCACCCGAATAAAGAACAGGCGCAGGAGGGGTTTTTAAAGGAAGAACGTTCAGGCGCCGCCTTAAATGACCCATGCAGGAACTATACCGGCAGCAATCACAAACCCGAAATATTATGCGCCATTTCTCCGTTTACGATAATGGCGGGGTTTAAAACGCCTTTGGAAATAAAATCATCCCTTGAACCTTTTTTATCAATACCGGATATCAAGGATATTTTTTTAATTCTCATTCGCGCTCTGGAAGAAAAAAAGCTTTCTGGTTTTTTCAGCGCTCTATCCTGTCTTTCAGAAGAACAAACGCAGAGAATCAGCTTTTTCATCCGGGAAAATGAATCTGCCGGAGCGGTTCTTCCGCCGGAAAAAAATGACTTACAGCGGGAGCTTATGCGGAAATTTTCGGATAGTTATCCTGATGATCCCGCTGTTATTTCCCCTCTTTTTTTAAATCTTTTTACCCTGGAACCGGGACAGGGTATTTTTATTCCTGCTGGCGCGCTTCACTCTTATATTAAAGGTTTTGGCATAGAGCTGATGGCCAATTCCGATAATGTTCTGCGCGGCGGACTTACGCGCAAGCATAAAGATATGGACGAACTAAAAAAAATCCTGAATTATTCCCCCTATATGCCGGAAATTATCACGCCTCCGTCATCTTCGCGGTATTTTTGCTATCCTTTCCCCATCAGTGAAATTTCTCTTTCCATGTTATGCGCAGGACAACGCGGGACTGAACACGGCGCCAGGGAAAAATTCCCCGCGGAAGGTCCTGCTATCTGCCTTGTTACGGAAGGCCGGCTTCATATCAGCGGTGAAGAAGGGATTGACGCGGTTTTTAGGAAAGGCGAGTCATTTTTTATCTGGCAGGATCGGCGGCAGTTGTTTTATGACGGGAATTTTTCCCTTTACATGGCAAACGGTACGTAATGAAAATACTGGTTGACGCCGATTCCTGCCCCAGAGCGGCAAGAGAGCTTATCCTCCGGCGGGCCGTGAAATTAAATCTCCGCCTGGTATTTGCCGCGAACCGCCTGATTCCCGGAACGGAAGATTATGCGGGAAAGGCCGCAATGCAGATGGAGATATGTCCCGGCACGGAAAATTCCGCCGATGATCGTATCGTAGAACTGGCTGAAAACGGGGATTTGGTTATCACGCGGGACATTCCCCTTGCAAAACGGCTGATTGAAAATCATGTAAATGTAATTGATGATCGCGGGCGCGTTATTACGGCGAATAATATAAATGAACTGCTGTCTGTGCGCAACTTTATTGTCGGCCTTGCTGACAGCGGCCTTGGCATTGAAAGAACAGCCAATTACGGAAAGAAAGAGCTGAAACGCTTCGCGGATTCGCTGGATCGAATTTTAACCCGCAGCCTTAATTAAACAAAATAATTTTAGGTTTCCGGCGTATCGGGATAATGCTCCTGGGTTTGTTTTATACTCGGCAGCACTTCAAAGAAAATATCAACCAGTTCAGGATCGAATTTTTTTCCTGAAAGACTGCGCAGTTCATTTAATACGTCTTCTTCTGACCACGGTTCCTTATATACGCGCTTTGAACAAAGGGCGTCATATACATCGGCGACGGCGACAATACGCCCGCCAAGCGGAATTTCTTCGCCGATTTTTCCGAGCGTTTTGCCTTCGCCGTCGGTTTTCAGCACTTTTCCGTTATACGGATTTATCCATCCCGGATATCCTGTGCCGTCCCAGTTTTCATGATGCGTAAGCGCGATATCCCTTGCCAGAAGATCCACAGGAGAACTTGTCTCGCTGAAAAGGCTGGCCCCGTAAATGGTATGGTTCTGCATTACCTTAAATTCTTCCGGTGTAAAGCGCGCGGGCTTTTTAAGGATTGTGTCGGAAATCGCGACTTTCCCGACATCGTGCAGCATTGAGCTTATTTTCAGGTTGTCGCGGAATTTTTCCCTTTCTTCATGCGGGACATTATGATGATAAGCCCAGCGGTCGTATATTTCAACCGCGTAACCCGCAACCCTGTTTACATGCGTGCCTGTTTCTTTCGGGTCGCGCAGTTCTGACATTCTAATCATGCGCAGAATCATCGCTCTTGTAGTGTACGCGCGCTGAAGGACGATTGCCGCGTTATTTGCAAAGTGGGTAATCATGATTTCATCGTTAGGTGAAAACGGAATTACGTTCCCTTCGGCGTCTTTTGAATTTAATACCTGGATAACTCCTATCAGCCTGTCATCTACGGATATAAGCGGAAATGTCAGGCTGGAAACCGTTTTGTAGCCTGTTATCTGGTCGAAATGCACATAGAATTTATACGGAGATTCAGGAGGAATATTGTACATATCCGGAATATTGAGCAGTGTTCGTTTTAAAGCGCAATAACCGGAAATGGATTTTTCGTTTATCGGCAATGAAAATATTGTGTAGATCATCTTCTGACCCGGAGGAAGCCTTTTCTGCAAAGTATCATTCTGTGAGTATTTAATGGAAATTTTTTCAGTTCCTTCTTCGTCCGCTTCCGCAGGGACAGTCACATAAATTGAACCAGCGTCAGCGTGAACTACCTGTCTTGCTTCAAAAAGAATCCTCTCAAGCAGCAAATCGAAGTCCTGTATCTGATTAAGCTCTGAATCCAAACGCATTATAAATTTGAAATCTGCTTCTGGTTTTTCCATAATGAAAACACACCCCTTGAAAAATCAGTTTTTATACTATATTTTATATTAAAGAAGGAAATTACACAATGGGAGTAATTAAAACAGCTCTGGAAATCGCGTTGGAAAAGACTCAAACGGTGAAAAGCGACAAATCAAGCATAGACCAGTTTGACGCCAGGCAAAAGGGCAAGAAAACAGCCAACTCATTCCTTGCCGGAGAAGCGGATATTGCGGAAATCATCAAAAACACGCCTTCCGCGCAGCGCGACAGCCTGAGACAGGGGATTTTTGAGGTTTTAATTACTCAAATAACCCTTCCGGCAATAAAAGATGAACATTCAGCGAAGCCACCCGCGGATGAAAAACGGATAGAAGCAGCCTGTAAAGGGCTTCAAATAGTTATCAATAATAACCGCATCGCTGCATTACAGAAACAGTTAATGCAGGTTCTTTCCCAATACCAGCAGGAAGCCGCTCAGTACGAGCAGGCTATCCGCCAGCAGTACGCGCCAAAGCTTCGCCAGAAGGAAGAAGAACTATCCCGCCGGATGGGCAGGGAAGTCCGTATAGACCCGTTCCAGGATCCTGAATTTATCGCTTTTTACAATCAGCATATGAACGCCCTTAAAGGCAATTATGAGGCAGTTATCAGTCAGTTTAAGGAAGAAGCGCGGAAATTATTCGATGTTTAGGGGCTGGACATTATACAGCTATTATATTACTTTATATAAAATTAATTTTAGGGAGGATGTTATGGCTGAACATGTAATGCACAAGAAAGAAACAAAAAAAGCCCCAAAAAAAACGCTTAAGGAAAAGCGTGACGATAAAAAAACCAAGAAAAAAAATAAAGAATCCTGAGCTTTAAAAAATTACTTGTTATTTTATACGTCTTTCGGCCTTGTGTCTTTTACCCTGACTGCCTTTCCTTCCGTGACAGGCAGGCTGCCGCTTTCGTGAAGTTCCACTCTTGGGTTAATGGATATAGAGGCCTGTAAAGTCTCTTTTATCTTGTCTTTAAGGGCGTTTAACGGCCTTGAATCGTCCATGAAAATTTCCGCGCTTAT
Organism: Treponema sp.; assembly: GCA_031256445.1. Lineage (GTDB taxonomy): Bacteria > Spirochaetota > Spirochaetia > Treponematales > Breznakiellaceae > WQXQ01. The sequence goes on from JAIRQN010000064.1 coordinate 23,887, forward strand.
TTCCGTTTTAACAGTAAGCCTGTCAAGCGCTCCGTCTTTTTCTACCACAATAAGGTAGTTGTTGCCGACTTCCTTCATACCCATGATCACTTCTTCAATCTGGCTCGGGAAGACATTCACCCCGTTAATTATCAGCATATCATCGCTGCGGCCTGTAATGCGGCGCAGACGGCGGTGGGTTCTTCCGCATTCGCACGGCTGCGTGTAAAAGGAAGTAAGGTCGCGTGTGCGGTAGCGCAGGATCGGAGTGGCTTCGCGGCAAAGGATTGTAAGGATAAGTTCGCCTGTTTCTCCATCTTTTACAGGCTCCAGCGTATCAGGATTGACAATCTCGGCCATGTAGCCGTCTTCCCATATATGAAGCCCTGCCTTGCACTGACATTCAAACGCGACACCGGGGCCGTTCATCTCTGAAAGCCCGTATGAATTGTACACGTCAACTTTTAAAAGGGCTTCGATACGTTTCCTTGTGTCTTCGGAGTATGGTTCCGCTCCCGCGAACGCGCGTTTTATGGAAAGGCTTTCTCTTTCTACTCCCGCTTCTTTCATTTTGGTTTCCAGATGCAAAAGAAAACTTGGCGTCGCGTGCAATACGGTTGTTCCGTAATCCTGCATCATTTTAAACTGGCGTCCTGTATTTCCAGCTCCGGCCGGAATTACCAGCATCCCGACTTCTTCGCCGCCCTGGTGAAAGCCCAGTCCTCCGGTAAAAAGGCCGTAGGTTATCATGTTCTGGAATACGTCGGTTTTATTGCAGCCTGCCCCGTATATGCAGCGCGCCATGAAACCTGCCCAATTTTTCAGATCGCTGCGGCTGAAATAAATTGTTGTAGGAACGCCCGTTGTGCCGCTTGACGCGTGAAGGCGCACAACTTCTTCTTTTGGAATTGCCAAAAATCCGTAAGGGAAGCCGTCCCGCAAATCGTTCTTTGTGGTAAAAGGAATTCTGTTTAAATCGTCCAGTGTTCTTATGTCATCCCGGCTTTTAATGCCGGCTTTGGAAAGTCGCTCTTTATAAAATGGGGTTCTTAATGCAATTTCAATTTCCGTTTTTAATTTTTGCAGTTGAAGGGCCAGCAGTTCCTCCCGCGGCATTTTTTCAATTTCCGGATCCCTGTACTGAAATTCCATTTTGTTTTCCTTTATTTGTTCTGGCTGCCGCAGGCGTCCTGCCCCAGCCTGAATGCCTTCGCGTTCGCTTCAATAACCTTGCTGTCTTTTTTGGAAAAAATTTCTGCGATTGTTTTTTCCAGAGTCTGTGTTTTCACCGGCAGAAAACAGGAAGCCGCTCCTACCATAACCGTGTTAACCGTTTTGGCAAGCCCTGCCTCTTTGGCAAGGGAGGCGGTCTGCACAATCCGCCATTTTGGAAGCTGTTTAATTAAGGAATGTATCTTTTCGATATCCGGGTAATTGACGATATTGTTAAAAGGTTCCGCCGCGGTGACAAGAATGCCGTCCGGTTTTAAATACGATACATAGCGAAGGCTTTCAAGCGGTTCCATGGAGATAATTAAATCCGCCGCTCCCTTTGGAACAAGGTCGCCCGCTATTTTTTCATCGGAAATGCGCATATGAGCCAGTACCGCGCCGCCTCTCTGCGCCATCCCGTGCACTTCGCTCTGACGCACATGCAGGCCTTCGTTCATGGCGGCATACGCGATAATGGACGTTACGGAGAGCACTCCCTGGCCGCCTACGCCGGACAGGATTACATCGAACTTCATGAGGGAAGTATTACCCAAATTTAAATATTATTCAAGGAATGTAAGTTTGAACAATATTGGCTGATGCATGACATCCGGCAATTGCTGTATTTATTAAAAGCATATATACTGACCGGGTGCGTATTGAAGGTGTTTCATCATATTTTTATAATGACTCGTCTCAATGGACAGCAGGCAGAACGCCCGGCTTAAAAATGCCTCAAAGCGAGGGGCAATACGGTCCGGGAGTAATTGTAGAAATTTCGCAGCAGGCAAGGGACTATCAAAATAAGGGACTCTCCCTCAATGAAACGCAGAGTGTTGCCGCCACCGAAAAGACTCAAGGATGCCAGACCTGCAAAAACCGCAAGTACGTTGACGAATCCAGCGACCCTTCGGTCAGTTTTCAAACACCGCAGCATATAAGTCCCAGTCAGTCTTCCAGCAGGGTTTTATCGCATGAACGCGAACATGTCGCCAATGAACAGGAAAAAGCCGAAAAAGAAGATCGAAAAATTGTGAGCCAGACAGTTTCGTTATCAACATCAGTCTGTCCCGAATGCGGCAGGATATACGTATCAGGCGGAGTAACGCGCACTATCACCAAAAACGATGAAAAACAGGAAAGCGGCGCACAGGAAACGCCGGATAGTAAAGCGCAATAGAGCGGAGTGTTTAAACCATTCACTGCTTTTTCTTTCGTGCTCCTGCGCCCTCGTGTGAGCTTTTTTGAAGTATTTCGGGCGGGAAAAGAAGTTTAAAAACATCGGCGGCAGTTTCTGCGAATTCCACATTTATTGAAGAGCGGATATCCCTGTCCAGCTCGTTCCAGTCGTCTTCGTTATCCTTGGGCAGCAGGACTTTTTCCATGCCGTTCCTGATGGCGGCCAGCAGTTTTTCTTTTAAACCGCCGATGGGAAGGACGCGGCCTGTAAGGGTAAGCTCTCCTGTCATGGCGATGCAGGGGCGCGGCGGAATTTTGCAGAGTGTAGAGAGCAAAGACGAGGCAAGGGTGATGCCCGCCGAAGGGCCGTCTTTCGGTATGGCGCCTTCCGGGACATGGATATGAAAATCCGATTTGCACAGATCCTTTACGGAGAATTTGTATTTGTCCTCTGTGCTTCGCAGGTACGAAAGGGCGATACGCGCGCTTTCTTTCATTACATCGCCCAGGTTTCCCGTTATAAGAAGCTCTCCGCCTCCGTCATAACGAATGGTTTCGACAGGCATTATTGTCCCGCCGTATTCAGTCCACGCAAGCCCGTATGTCACTCCTGTGCGCGCTTCCCTGTACACAACGTCTCTTTTATATTTTTTCCTGCCGAGCAGTTTTTCAAGATTTGCAGGCGTTATCGTTTTTGCGAATGAAACGACAGGTTTATCCTTGCCGTATCCTTTGTTAACCGCGTCACGCGCTATGCGCCTTATGCAGCGGGCGGTCTCACGCTCCAGGCTGCGCACGCCGGATTCCATTGTCCAATACCGGATAATGTTCTTTATCGCCTCGTCAGAGAATGAAATTTTTGCGCTGGACAGCCCGTTATCGCGCAATTCTTTTGGAACCAGAAATTGCCTGGCGATTTTTAATTTTTCATTTTCACCGTAACCGGGAACTTCGATTATTTCCATACGGTCAAGAAGCGGGTATGGAATGGAGTGAAGCGAGTTAGCGGTAGTGATAAACATCACTTTGGAAAGATCGTACTGGACTTCCAGATAATGATCCGCGAATGCCGAATTTTGCTCAGGGTCGAGAACTTCAAGCAGAGCCGACGCCGGATCTCCTCGGAAGTCGCTCGATAATTTGTCAATTTCGTCTAACAGAAAAACCGGGTTTACAGTTTCCGCCTTGCTCATTGACTGAATGATTTTTCCCGGTAACGCGCCTACATATGTTTTCCTGTGCCCGCGGATTTCCGCTTCATCGCGGACTCCGCCCAGGGAGACGCGCACAAAGTTGCGCCCCAAAGCGCGCGCGACCGATTTTCCAAGACTGGTTTTTCCGGTTCCCGGCGGCCCGACAAAGCAGAGGATAGGGCCTTTAATAGAGCGCGGAAGAGGGGTTGGGGGCTTGGGATCAGGAACGGGAGAGTCGGTGTGAAATTCAGAGTTGTCAGTGAGCAGCGCGGAATGTGAAGCGTCAGGGATTAAAAGCTGCGAATTAAGTTCATTGTTAACTGATAACTCACCATTGTTAACCATGCCGTTATCGCTTAATAACTGCCTGACCGCGATAAATTCTATTATTCTGTCCTTGGCTTTCTTCATGCCGTAATGATCTTCGTCAAGAATTTTTTCCGCTTCGCCAAGATCGCCGCAGTCAACGGAAAAGCTGCTCCAGGGAAGGTCGGCTATCCATTCAAGATATGTGCGCAAGACGCCGGCTTCGGGAGAAAGGGGCTGGAGTTTTCGAAGCCTTTTGATTTCTTTCCCGGTTTTTTCCAGTACTTCTTCGGGAGGGTTTTTATCGGCAATGCGTTTTTCAAGAAGGGCAAACTCATCCTCAATTTTATCTTTTCCAAGTTCCTTGTTTATCTCCCGCAACTGCTCATGAAGGATATATTCGCGGTGGCGTTTGTCCATCCGGCTTTTTACTTTGCCGGAAATATTTTTCTGAATGCCGAATATTTCATTCTCCTGTTCAAGCGTTTCAAGAATCGCAAGCAGCCTTTCCCTTGTGTCACAGTACTTTAAAAGCTCCATTTTTTTGTCTGATTTTAAATAGGCGGCGTTGCACACAAGATTTGCGAGGCGTTCCGGATCTTCCGTTCTTTCCACCGCGGATATGGTTTCTGTTCCTATTTTTTTTGAATATTCTGCATATTGTGAAAATGATTTTTGGATACTGCGCATCAGGCCGAGGTCTTCCGGGCCAAGCGGTTCGTTAAGAGGCGTTGTTCTTAAAGGTTCCACTTTTACGACAGAATAATTATTCTGCGGATCTGTATTATTTATCTGCGCGCTTAACTGCGCCGCGTGGCGCGGCCAGGAAGAGAGTATTGTTCCGCGGTACTCGCACTGAAAAACCACGCGGTAAGTGCTGTCAGGGAGCTTTAAATGTGAAATAATTCTGACTACAGTGCCTGTTTCCCACGGCTCATCAACAGAGCGGCGCGTTTCACGCTTTTTTACGCAAGCCGCGAAAAGCCTGTTATCCTGTTTAAGCGCGTCTTCAAGAGCGGCTATGCCGGGTTTGTATGTAATAAAAATGGGAATAATTGTCTGCGGAAAAAGCACCAGATCAAAAAGGGGAAGAAGGGGAAAATCTTCGGTAGTTAATTTTTCGGCGTCTTCTTTATTGTCCGATACCGGAAACCTTCTTTCAAAAAGACCGGAGAAAACCTTTGTGAAACCCCTCTTTTTCTCATTGTCCTTTTTTGACATATAATAATCCCGCAGAGACGGGCGTTATGCGCTCTTCTGAAGATAAATTATCTGCGGCGGCTCCGATTTAACAACCGTGTCATGGGTTATGATTACATGTTTGTTTCCCTTTATTGAAGGAATATCGAACATGATATCCGTCATTAGTCTTTCCACAATTGCCCTTAAACCGCGCGCGCCGGTTTTTTGCTTTATTGCCATATCCGCTATTGCGTCAACGGCTTTTTCGGTAAATTCAAGTTTCACATCATCATAGGCCAAAGATGCCTGATACTGCCTTACAATCGCGTTGCGCGGTTCTGTGATAATGCGCCTGAGATCCTCCTTCTTCAGTTCGTCAAGACTGACAGTGATCGGCAGCCTGCCGATAAATTCGGGGATCATGCCGAATTGAATAAGATCATCGGGGTGCATGGAGTCGTAAAGTTCTTTTAATGTCTTTTCTCCTCCTGATGTGTCCGCTCCAAAACCAAGCGGATGCTGCACAACACGGCGCGCGATAAATTTATCAAGACCGACAAAAGCGCCGCCGCAAATGAAAAGAATGTTTGTGGTATCTATGCGGATAAGTTCCTGGTTCGGATGTTTTCTTCCTCCCTGGGGCGGCACAGAGGCGATTGTTCCTTCAATAATTTTTAACAGAGCCTGCTGAACTCCCTCTCCTGACACATCGCGGGTAATGGAAACATTCTCGCCCTTGCGCGCGATCTTGTCTATCTCGTCAATGTAGACAATCCCCCTTTCCGCGGCGGAAATATTGCCGCCCGCGCTCTGTATCAGTTTTAACAGAATATTTTCTACATCTTCTCCGACATAACCGGCTTCTGTAAGGGTAGTCGCGTCCACGATTGCGAACGGCACCTTCAGTTTTTTCGCCAGGATTTTTGCCAGCAGTGTTTTTCCTGTTCCTGTAGGCCCGATTAAAAGCACATTTGATTTTTCAATTTCGACATCTTCGATTCCGTGTTCAATGGACGGATTTGCTATCCGTTTGTAGTGGTTATATACAGCCACCGACAGCGCTTTTTTCGCGTTGTTCTGCCCGATGACAAAAAGGTCAAGGTAATTTTTTATTTCATGCGGAGTGGGGATGTCCTCTGTGAAATGGCTTGTAAGCTCATGTTCTTCTTCGCTTAAAATTTTGCGGCAAACATCAATGCATTCGTCGCAAATATGCACATCATTGGGTCCTGCGATAAGACGGCGCGCCATATCGGCGCTTTTCCCGCAAAATGAGCAAACCCTTTCAAAAATTTCCGGTCCGTTACGAAGCCGCGCCATATTTATCCCTTTTTCTCCGTTTTTTCCCGCGTTAATATTGAGTCGGCTATGCCGTAGCTAACCGCGTCCTGCGCCGACATATACAGATCCCTTTCCATATCGGACGCGATCTGTTCGGTTGTTTTTCCCGTATGCTGCGCGAAATAATTGATTGTCATTTTTTTAAGGCGGACAATCTCCCTGGATTGAATTCCGATATCGCGGGCCTGTCCCTGTGCGCCGCCCCACGGCTGATGAATCAACACCCGCGAGGAAGGCAGAACCTGGCGTTTGCCGGCGGTTCCCGCGGTCAGAATAAGGGCTGCCATGCTTGCCGCCTGTCCAAGGCAAATTGTCTGTACATCGGATTTTACATGCTGGATAGTGTCATAAATTGCAAGACCCGCGGTTACTGAGCCGCCGGAAGAGTTTATATAGAGGTTAATGTCTTTTTCTATGTCCTGCCCGTCCAGAAAGAGCAGCTGGGCGACAACCAAATCCGCGCTGAGATCGTTTATTTCTCCGTCCAAAAATACTATTCTGTCTTTTAAAAGACGGGAATAAATATCGTAGGAACGCTCTCCCGTTCCTGTCTGTTCAACTACAATCGGAACCAAGTTACTCATTTTTTCCTTCATAAAAAATAATCTAACCATTATCTGACATGAAATCCAGATAATTCTCCTTTTTTCCCGGATTCAGCGTGTTTTCAGATAACAAAATGTCTGTTATGCGCCGTTCCATAATTTCTTCTTTCAAATAAAAGATATTTTGTTCGTTATATTCTTTCCTGATTTCCTCAATATCAAGGTTATTTTCTTCGGCGAGTTTTTCCATTTCTTTTTCGACATCTTCATCGCTTACATCCATTTTTTGCTCTTCGATTAATGTTTCGATAATCATGCGGGAGTGAAGCGATTTTTCCGCGGCTATGCGCCTGTCATTTTCCTTTTCTCCGATTTTGTTATCGTTAATCATTAACTGTTTTATTACATCAACGCTGGTTCTGTAGTAATTCGCCAGCCTGCGCCAGCGGCTTTCGATTTCCGCCTGAATAAGGGATTCCGGCATGACAACAGGGGTATTTTCCATGATTTTCCTTAAAAGTTCATTAAGCCTTATTTCCCGCATTTTTCTGTCAAGGTTCTTTGTTAAACGTTCTTTTATGCTGTTTTTAAGATCGTCAAGGGTATTGAATTTTTCATCGACATCCTGGGCAAGGTCGTCATCCAAATCAGGGAGTTTTTTCTCTTTAAGCCCGGCCACCGTTAGCCGAACTTTTCTTGTCTTTCCGGCAAGATCCGCGTTGGCGTTGTCATCCCCGAACTTTTTTTCAAATTCCTTCGTTTCGCCCTTTTTCATTCCCATGATATATTCTTCGAACTGAAAAATATCCATTTTCGAACCGGGAGTGAAGGTGAAACCTGTCCGCCGCAAATCAGGCAAAGATTCGCCGTTATCGTCAAGAATATCGTAATCAATCGTTACGACATCTCCCTTTTGCGCGGCCGCGCCGTCATCGCGATCCATGACAATGGCGTTCCGTTCCCTGATTTCTTCAAGCTCTCTGTCAATGTCCTCTTTTTCCACTTCCGCGTAAGGATAGTCAACAGTTAACCCCTTCCACTGGGAAATATTGATTTTTGGCAATACGTCGTAAACCACAGAAAACTGAAGATCCTGCTCCAAATCCAGTTTCGGCTCATCCTGAAGTTCAGGGGTGGAGTAGGACAGCGGTCTTTCATGACGCTCAAGTTTCTCATCCTCAAAAACCTCTTTTAAAGACGATTCGATAATACGCCCCAAAGCGTCTCCTTTTAATGCTTCCGTGAATTTCCGCTCCAGTACCTCTTTGGGCACTTTTCCCTTTCTGAAACCGGGTATTTGCAGTTCTTTTGAATATTCCCTGAGCATCGCGTCGTATTTGGCGCGGACATCGTCTTTTGGAACGGTGATACTCAGCCTTACATTTGATTTTTCCAAACCTGTAATTTCTTTTGTAATTGCCACAATTTTCCTCTTTTATGAGCGAATTTCAAACATTGAGCCGCGCAAGGATCGAACTTGCGACCCGCAGATTAAGAGTCTGCTGCTCTACCAGCTGAGCTAGCGGCCCTGATTTACAAATTTTTGCATTTACCTGCAAATCCTTATATAGCATAGAATTGGTAAAAAAAACCGTTTTGCAACTTCTTGCATTATTTTGCTTGTTTTAGCTACATTTCAGGTCTTTTATAGTTACACTTGTCAGTTGTACCCTTCTAAAGCCTTCTTTACTATAATAATAGGACGTTTTAGTGTCAAGTAGACCATAGGACGCTTTTTAATGCAAAAAAAAACGGAAAAGAAGAAATATTATTAAGAGCATAAAAATCCTATCTTACGCCCATGCCGTTAAAATGTTACAAAAATCAATAAATTACAACATGGTGTATTGTTTTTATTGGGTATTTACATAAAAATTGGTTATTTTAATCAATTTTTACACCATGCGTTTATATTGAGCTTAATTGGGGTGTAATTTGCGATTATTTTTTTAAATTCTGGGGTGTATAATTGCATTTTTTTTTGTTATGGAGGTAAAATTGTTTTATATGAAAGACAGGAGGGAAAGTTACGAAAAAAACTACGGAATTGTTAAGCATAACAGAAAAAATGGTTCCATGTTTAATATGCTTTTTATTTACCATAGCGTTATTATCAGCCGTTTTCTCCGGCTGCGGCAGCCACGGTAACCTCGGCAAAACACAGGGTGGACGTGTCCAGAGGTTTTCTTCGTACAGGGATATTCCCGGCGTTACCAATGAGGAGATTGCCGCGATAGAGGCGATTCGGCAGCAGGGGCAGCCTCTTATATTCGGAATGCAGCTCAATACCGAGGCTTTTCTTGATTTTGACGGAGAAATAAAGGGATTTAATGTTCTTCTTTGCGAATGGCTGACTGAACTCTTTGGGATTCCTTTTGTCCCCCGGCATTATGCCTGGCTTGACCTTCTTAGCGGTCTTGAAAGCGGCGAAATCGCGTTTACCGGAGAGCTTACCCCAAACGAAGAACGCCGGAAAACATACTTTATGACCGGCACCATAGCTCAGCGCTCGCTGAAATATTTTCGCCTTGAGGGCTCGCCGTCCTTTAATGAAATTGCCCAAACACGCCTGCCGAGGTATACCCTGCGCGAAGGAACCACTGTCGCCGTTGATGCCATAACTCACGCCACAAGGCAGTTTGAACCTGTATTCATACAGAACTACAATGATGTATATGAATTGCTGCGCACAGGAGCAGCCGACGCTCTTATTACCGAAGGCGTTCAGGAAGCTTACTGGGAAGCCTACAGCGATGTGGTAATTTCGGATTTTTACCCGCTCCTTTACTCCCCTGTTTCCCTTTCAACCCAGACCAGTTCCCTCTCTCCGATCATCTCTGTATTTCAGAAGGCTCTGGAAAACGGCGCGGTGAATTATCTGAACGAGCTTTATGAAACAGGCAATGATGATTATCTGAAACATAAACTGTACCTGCAGTTAACACCCCGGGAACGGGAGTATATAAAACAAAATCCCGTTATACGCCTTGGCGCTGAATATGACAGTTATCCGGTCAGTTATTTTAACGAGCGTTATCAGCAATGGCAGGGGATAGCGTTTGACGTATTGGGAATAGTGTCTTCCCTTACCGGTCTTGAATTTAACCCTGTCCACGGCACTGCGGTGGAACTGTTTCATATGCTTGAAACAGGAGAAGTGGATATGATTACCGAACTCATCCGTACAGCGGAACGGAGGGGATACTTTCTGTGGCCGGAAAATTCGTTTATGACAGAACGCTCGGTGCTTATATCAAGGCTGGATTACCGCAATGTCTCTGTTTACAGAATCTATTCCGAAAGAGTGGGTGTATGCAAAGGAACCGCCCAGGCTGAGTTTTTCCACAACTGGTTCCCCAACCATCCCAATATCATCGAATACGATGACCAGACAGAGTTATTCAACGCCTTGAAAAAAAACGAAGTGGATCTGGTCATGAACAGCTATAGCTCCCTCCTTAACCTGACAAACTATCAGGAACTGCCGGATTTCAAGGCAAATATCGTGTTCGGCAACA
>JAIRQN010000042.1 GCA_031256445.1 Treponema sp.
TGTTATGCGCTCCATGCTTTGCGGCAATTGGAGCAATCAGGCGTGAGATGAACAACATCAAATGGTTCTGGGGCGCAATCGGCTATCAATGCGGCTTTGCCTATATCGTATCGCTTTGCGTTTATCAGTTTGGCATGATGTTCACAGGACACTTTGGAGCAGGAACAATCTTTGCGTTTCTTTTAACAGCCGGATTTATTTTCTTTTTAATCCGCCCGGCAAAATATAAACTGTTAGGGATATAAATATGGAACACGCAGGAACAATCATTACAGGTTTGGTTTTACTCACAATTGTAGCGGCAATCATTTTTTCGATATACCGCAAAAGGAGAAAAAACAAATGTAATGGCTGTTCCTGTTCCTGCGGCTGCGGAAAGGGAAATCATTGAATGAATAAATTAAAATCTGTATAATTATTACAGGAGTAATTAATTGAATATTCTGATAATTGACGGTATGGGCGGCGGAATTGGTAAATCCATTATTGAGCATATAAAAAACGAGCTTCCCGATGTAATAATTACGGCGGTTGGAACGAACTCGATAGCGACTTCGGCAATGCTTAAGGCAGGTGCAAACAATGGAGCGACCGGTGAAAATGCGGTAATTTTTAACTGCACTAAAGCGGACTTTATTATCGGGGTTACCGGGATAATTTTTGCAAACGCTATGCATGGGGAGATAAGCCCCGCTATGGCTGCGGCTGTTTCGTCAAGTTCGGCGCATAAAATTTTGCTGCCAATTGATAAATGCAGCGTAACAGTTTTAGGTGTCATTGATAAACCTTTACAATCTTATATAAATGAAATTCCGGCAAAAATTTTAAGCAAAGCTTGATAAGAAAAGCCTGATATTATATAATTTTCTTATAATCTGTGATTTTATTAGCTTGAGTGGTAGTTATGGTTAGAAAATATTATCTATTTGGTGCAGTGGTTTTGGCAGGATTAATACTTTTTGGAGTCAACTGTTATGCACAGAATAACAATAACCAGAGAACAAAAGTTATATACCCAGGGGAATTTCTCGAAATTCACATTAGTGAAATTATAAAAGATATTTCATTTTACCCTATCACGGTAAACAGGATAAATATGGAAATTATTATGGTAAGGGGTTCAGATAATACTCTACGGATTACATACAATGCATGTAAAAATTGTTACAGATCGGGAAAAGGTTTCTTTATACATGAAGATGATGAACTTGTTTGTCAAAAATGTAAAATGCGTTTTCATATTGATATAATCGGTTTATCCACAGAAGACTGTCAACCTATATCTATTACTGATGAAAATTTAATATTTACTGACAATTCAATCCGTATTTCTTATGAAAACCTTTCTGGAAATACACGCTGGTTTCAGCATTTAAACCGGAGATAATGATGTTATTAAAACGGTTAAACATTCTGTACATGGCTGTTGCCGCCTGTCTAATGCCAGTCGTTTTAGCGCTTTCTTTTTCTCTGTGTAACGATACAAGCGGATTGACAGAAACCGGCGAAGTTTGCTGTTGTTGCAAATCGGAAGCCATAGCGGCTTGTTGCTGTGAATTAGATACTCTTGCAAATCCGGACAGCGGAAGTTTGGTGAGTTTCCTGTTGACTGAATGTGTATTTGATCAGTATGCGCCGACAAAAATGTCCTGTGTTATAATTACTGAAGATCTTGTATTCATAGATGTATCTTATTTCATTTTTAAACCTCCGAAAGTCTAATTTAAGAATTTTTACAGTAACAATCTCATTTATTAACACGAATTTTTCGTGTATGTTTAAATTCTCTTTTTAAAACCTGGAGGTTTTTAATTTATGGAAAATAAAAATAAACTTGACTTTGCCAGTCTTGTTATCATTGCAATAGGTTTACTGACTATCTTTATCCCTGTGATATTGTATAATTTCTATTCGCCGGAACTCTCGGTTGGTCCTGCCGGAAATTCTGTTACATGGCAGGATAATGAACTAAAGATGCCCCTTGATACAATGAAAAATATTATCGGAATTGGATCAATGATTAGTTTGGCGGGTATTATAATAATGGTCTCTGTGCGGTTTAGACAGTTAAAAAGCAAAGATGGTTTTGCTATCGGGCTTATCGTACTTTCTTCTCTTACAGCAGCCGGTATCCTTATAAAATTTTTACCCTGTATGGATATAATGCCTAACGGAAGATGGTTTACCTGCTATTGGAGTGCTAGAATTCTATTTTCTATATGCGCGATGATAGCAGCAACAGGATTTTTAATGTTGTTTAACTGGAAGTCAGAAGGCGTTGTTAAAGGACTTAGTTTTGCCGCTGTCACGTTATCAGCTCTTGCTATATTGATTCCTACTTCTATAATTGTAAATTGCGCGGATGCAATTAATTTATATAAGGATACTCTTTTGGCGTCAAAGCCAAGAGCGCTGGCTGCTTGCCACGGTCAATTCAAACCATTTTCAATTTTAATGGGCAGCGCCTTGTTAATGTTATCAATTATTAATGTTGTTTTTATGCGCGTTGAGTCAAAAATAAAAAATAAGTTTAACTTTTTTGCGTTAATAACTCTTGCATTTGGATTGTTTATAGTATTTATCCCAGTTGTCATATTTCAAGTTTATGATCCTGCAAGATCATTCAGCGCGGTTTTTGAAAATGAAACAATGGCATGGCATGAAGGCGAATTAAGGATAACTCTGGACTCGCTGCGTTTTATTGTCCGCATTGGCGCAGGTTTTACCGTAACAGGTATGATAATGCTTTTGTTTTCACGTCTTAGGCAATTTTCTTTTAAAGACGGTTTTTCTTTTGGCTTTATTATACTTGCAATTGCAGCTACAGGCGGCATTCTTTTAGAATCATTTTTCCCATGTTTGAATCTAATGAGATCGCCAAGACCAATGGTGTGCCAGGAAACAATGAAAGCGATTTTCGGCGTTTACGCCGCAATAAGCTCTCTTGCGTATTTAACTCTAATTAACTGGAAAACAAAAGATGTCGGCAAAGGTATTTCCTTTGTAATTATATTATTGTCGGTTTTACCATTGCTGCTTATAAAAGTTATATCGCAGATTTGTGTGGGTCAAACTATGAGATGCCATCAGGGATTTGAAGCCTTCGTAACAGCAATAGGTTGTCTTTTGATTGTAGTTTCTCTCACTTATATCATTCTGCTTCATATCCGAAAGGAAAAAGAACTATGAAACCTCTTTCAAACTTTGGAATAGCCTATCGCAACATCGGCGGAAAACCGGGCAGCGCAGTCGCTTTAACAGCAATAGTCACTATTCTGGCTTTTACACTTTACAGCGGCATGGTGCTTTCAAAAAGTTTGGACAACGGAATGAACAGCCTCCGAAAAAGATTGGGGGCTGACATTGCCGTTGTACCAATAGGCAGCGCAGTCGATTATGAAAACACAATTCTTGCCTGCGCGCCTACGGGATTTTATTTCGACAGCGTAAAGGAAAAACAAGTTGCCGATGTAAACTGCGTTACTCAGGTTACCGCGCAATTCTATTTAGCGACACTCGCGGATTCCGGCTGTTGTTCAGGCGAAGTTCAAATAGTCGGAATTGACTTTGACACAGATTTTGTTGTTCAGCCGTGGATAGCAAATATTTTCAACCGGCAGCTTGGCGATAATGAAGTTATAGTCGGCTGTGAAGTTTCAATTGATTATGATAATACCGTAAGATATTTTGACAATGAGTTAAATGTAGCGGCAAGACTTGGAAAATCGTCAACAGGCATGGATCAAACAGTATTTATGAGCCTTAATACCGCCCGTGAAACTGCAAGAAAAGCGCAAATGGACGGCAATGGTTTTGAAGGCGTAGATATTGATAACTCAATTTCTGTAGTACTTGTTAATACTGACGGTTATGATGTTTCCGATGTTGCCGACAATGTGTTAAGAATTGTTAATGGCGTTAGTGTTGTGGAAAGTCAGGGAATTTATTCAAACATAGCAACAACTCTTAATTTTTTTAAAGGAATGGCTAACGCCATTATGATTTTGCTTAGTATTTTTGCCGTATTACTTTTGGCTGTGTTATTTGCAATGACCATTAACAATCGAAAAAAAGAATTCGCCATTCTGCGTGTAATGGGTGCGACAAGAAAAAAACTTGCCGCAATTGTGCTTACAGAAGGAGTGTTTATCAGTTTGCTTGGGACTATTTTTGGAATTATTTTTGCTTTTATTATAGTGGTTCCCTTTGCAGGACTGATTGGAAATCGTATGGGGATGCCGCTTCTTTTACCTGATTTTGAATCAAGCATGAAGCTGCTTGCTTTCAGCATGATTTTGTCTGTTGGTATCGGACCGCTTGCCGCCTGTTACTCGTCGATAAAAATCAGCCGTGCTGAAACTTATACTATGATAAGAGAAGGTGAATGATGATACTGGAAGTAAAAAATTTGATAAAAGAATATATTCAAGGTGATGATTTAACACGGGTTCTTGATGATGTCAATCTCTCTGTTACAAATGGTGAATTTATAATAATAACCGGGAGATCAGGTTCCGGCAAAACTACTCTATTAAATATAATGGCAGGTCTAACATTCCCCTCTTCAGGAAAAGTATTATTCAGCGGACAGGATATTTTTTCCCTTACTGATAAAGAACTTTCGGCTTACAGGAATTCAAAAATAGGATTTATACCGCAAGTTTCGAGCGTTCTTTCAAATTTAACAGTGCTTGATAATGTGCGGCTTCCGTTTTTTTTGATGAAAAGGCAGGGTGACCCGACAGGCGAAGCAGTGAAAATATTAGGAATGTTGGGCATCGAAAAATTAATGGAAAAATCACCTAAACGTTTATCAGGCGGTCAATTGAAACGAGTTGCCATCGCAAGAGCCATGATTAACAAACCTGACTTCATCCTGGCGGATGAGCCGACAAGCGACCTTGACGACCAAACAGCAATGGAAATCATTAAAGTTTTCACAGAACTTGCCGTCAACGGCACTGGTATCATAATGATTACGCACGATCTTGAAACCTTAGGTCATGCGAACAAGCAATACAACTTAATTGGAGGTCATCTGACATGATGTATTTATGAAGCAAATATTGAAGGAACGAAGCGTAATATACATAATTACTGCGCAGGAGCAGTTTTATAAACATTCTGGTAGTTGACACACTTTCCGGTTTTATGAAATAATAGGGACAATGTATACCATGAAGGTATAGCTTCTCTAGTCTTTGTTTTACTTTCAATTTTCCAATAAATAATGCCATGAAGGTATTTGCATATCAGGAGGAATTGTTATGCACATGGCTGACGCTCTTTTATCCCCTGCGGTCGGAACTGCAATGTGCGCTGTTAGCGCGGCTGCTATCGCTTATTCGACTGCGAAAATCAAAAAAGATGAATTATGCGAAAAGAAAATTCCCATTATCGGCGTAATGGGCGCTTTTGTTTTTGCGGCGCAGATGATCAACTTTACTATCCCTTTGACCGGCTCAAGCGGTCATATCGGAGGAGGTGTTTTACTTGCCGCCATGCTCGGCGC
>JAIRQN010000062.1 GCA_031256445.1 Treponema sp.
AAAGGATAAAAATAGCGCCTTCCGTAGATATTACAGGCTTTTAATTTATTATATAATTCATCTCTACTTATGCCATATTTATCTTTATTCACAAAAATTGGAAAATAAGAATAATTCGATTTAACTTTTGGAATTTCTTTTAATATTTTTATTCCTGGTATATCTTTTAATTCTTGCCGATAAAATGAAATAATAGTTTTTCTTTTACTTATGGTTTGATCGATATACCTCAGATTTAATAAACCCAAAGCCGCCCGAATCTCGTCCATTTTTCCGTTAATTCCCGGCATGATTACTTCTGTTTCGCCCGCAAAACCAAAATTTTTTAATTTATCTATTTTATTTTTAGTTTCTTCATCGTGGCAGATCAGGGCTCCACCTTCTGCTGTGTTATATGTTTTTGTCGCATGAAAACTTAGGGTTGATAAATCACCAGCGGTCAATATACTTTTCCCGTCATTTTCCACACCAAAGGCATGAGCTGCGTCATAAATGACTTTTAAGCCATGTTCATCCGCAATTTGCTGTATTGCGTCTGTATTACATGGGTTTCCGTATACATGAACAGGCATAATTGCCGTCGTCTTTGTTGTAATTGCCGCTTCAATTTTATCAGGATTAATATTACCTGTTTCTTCTTCTATATCAACAAAAACAGGTTTAAGTCCATTCCACCAAATTGCGTGGGTTGTCGCTGCAAAACTATATGGGGTTGTGATTACTTCCCCTGTGATTTCGAGTGTTTGTAAAGCCACCATTAAAGGTAAGGTTCCATTGGAAAAAAGGCTGATATATGGAACTTTCAAATATTCACAGAGCGATTTCTCCAGTTCATTATGGTAAAAACCGTTATTTGTCAGCCATTTACGTTTCCATATATCTTCAAGATACGGGATAAATTCATCAAGGGGAGGAAGAAATGGCCGGGTTACGGTAACAGGCGAACTAAACTCCATTTACTTTTTTGTAACTCTAATTAAGTCTTCATTCTTGTTCACGCCAAAATAATATGCGTCATTTTCGCTGAACAGGCCGGTGTGTTTAACTATATTTAATTCAAAACCAGCTTCTTCCAATGATCTAAAAAAAGTATATTCTCCAAATCGACGGACATGATCTTCTTGTCCATAAAATATATTCCTTAACTCATCAGTATTTATTCCAGGATCTTCAAAATTATTCTTCAGTAATCTTGAATATGGCGTCTGAAGAATGCAGATTCCCCTTCCGGGAGAATCTTTTAATACTCTGTATATTTCACTTAACGCTTGTTTATAATTAAAAACATGTTCTAATACATGATTACAGATAATTATATCAAATGTATTATCCGGAAACGGAATTGCGGTCGCATCAATTTTTTGAATATCTTTTCCATATTTTAACAAATCTCCTTTAATATATTGTAAAGGATTTAATAGTTCAATTCTTTTTTGAAGCTGTCTTTCAGGTGCAAAATGAAGTATTTTCGCATCAGTTATTTTTTCCCATATATTTAATTTATCAAAATACATAAACAAATGCCGTTCCCTGTCATTACAGCCGCAATAAAAACAGCTGAAATTATTACTATCGCTTCCAACGCCCAAAAGCGCTTTTTTATATTCGGATATATTTTTTGAACCGCCTCTCCACTTCCCAAAAATAAAAAATGATTTTTTGCATATATAACATTTCTTGCGTTTTCCCAGCAAGTTAATTGTTTTAAAGACTTTCCTTTTTATTTTATATATTACTTTCATTATGGTCATTAAATTTTTTCCATTTACTTACAAAGAAGAAATATAACTGTCAAGTTTTTTTGATAATTTTTCCGCTCCCTTGCTGTTTAAATGATCTGCATCATAAAAATCTTTTGCGAAAAAATCCTTATCTTCCTGCCAATTAATATAAATAATATTTTTGTGCTTTTTTATGAGTAAATCGACAGTTTTAGCCGCTTCTTCCATTTGTTCTTTGTTCAAATTTTCAATATATGTATTATATTTTGGAGTATTAATTAAAATTAATTTTATATCATTTTTATTACAAATTTCTGCAAATGTATCCAATATAATAATATTTTCTTCAAGTATTCTTATATTTTCCTTTGAATGAATATTATCCCTTGTGTGACGAATAGCTGCTTCTTTGCCTGTTTTTACCAAATCTTTATTACTACGATTAAGTCCCCATGCTAAACCAAGCTGCGTACAAGTGACATCATTCTTTTTTTTAATATAATACTTGTTTAATCTACGAAGATTATTAATGGTTTTTCCGTTTAGTAATTCAAAATAATTATTAATATTTTCTGTAATATTTATTCTATAATAAAGAATATAATTTTTACTACGCTGTATTTCGTTTTCAACAGCTAATCTGCTGCTCCATAATGTATGATATGAATATGAAATAATGATAGTATTTAAATGATTTAATTTTTTTTGATATTTCTTAAACAACTCCAAGCTAAGATAGTAAGTTTCAGACGGATTGGCTAAATTAAACGCATTTTGAGAAAAACAAGAAGCATCAATCCCATAAAATATTTGAGAAGAACCTAGAATTAGTATTTGAATTTCTTCCGCATTCTTATCCATATAATTTTTTTTATAAGAGTAATTATTAGGGATTTTTTGTAATAAATATTCCATAGTTCCTAATGTAAGAAAAACTGGTAATAAAAATAATACAGTTCTAAGTAAATATTTATTCATAAAGTTTAAAATTGAAAATATACAAATTCCTGGGATTTGCCAGCAAAAATAAATATCACTAATAAAATGGAATAATACATTGCCCACCTGAAAACAGGGTTCCATTTATTTCCAAGTTTTTCAATTCCAAATTGATCTCTTCGTCCTATCCATTCTACAATCAACATTATTGCAATAAGGAAAATTATTGCCAGAGCTGTTCTCTTATCATGTAATGAATTAATCAAAAACAAACTTTTATTTGCCATCCCGCGAAAATATCCACATGCTTGTGTCATATTTTCAGCTCTAAAAAGAACCCTCGTTAAGGTAACCCAAAAAAATGTTAAACCTATTTGAAATAACTCTTTAATATTCGGTAACATTCTGTCAGAAGCAACTATTTCTTTATGCTCCCTGTTCTTGTTTAATAATAACAACGGTAAAAACAAAGTTGCATTAAACAAACCCCAAATTACAAAGGTCCAATTCGCTCCGTGCCAGAAGCCGCTTACCAGAAAAAGAATATAAGTATTACGAACTACTTTAGCTTTAGAAACCCGGCTACCGCCTAAAGGAAAATACACATAATCACGGAACCATGTAGATTGAGAAATATGCCATCTGCGCCAGTACTCCGCTATATCCCGTGAAAAAAGCGGATAGTTAAAATTCCGCATCAAATTGATGCCGAACAACCGCGCGGATCCTATTGCAATGTCAGAATATCCGGAAAAATCCCCATATACCTGAACGGCAAAAAACGCAACAGCCACCCATAAGGTAATTCCTGATTGTCTCTGGTAATTATCAAACACATAATTCACATAAACAGCGCAGTTGTCGGCAATAACAACTTTTTTAAACAAACCCCAAAGTATCTGCCGCGTACCGTCAACTGCTTTATCATATCCAAATGTACGCCTTTTCTGTAACTGCGGTAGTAAGTTAGATGCCCTCTCGATAGGACCTGCCATTAACTGCGGGAAAAACGATACGAAAGCCATAAAAGATATAAAATCTTTTACCGGCTCCAGTTTCCCTTTATAAACATCAATCGAGTAGCTCATGGTCTGGAATGTGTAAAAACTTATCCCGACCGGCAGTATAATGTTAAAAGTAGATATATTAGGCTTTACGCCCAATAATGTAAAAACCGTTACAAAATTTTCAATAAAGAAATTAAAGTATTTAAAAAATCCCAGTATTCCCAAATTAACCAGGATACTGATAATCAGCCAGGTTTTCTTCTTTTTCTCATTAGGCGCATTTTTTATCAGCAGCCCGGCGAAGAAATCCGTGCATGTACTGATAAAAATAAGTATCAGGAACCGCCAGTCCCACCATCCATAAAAAAAATAACTGGCCGCGACTATAAATATGTTTTGTAATTTAAAATTTTTTCCCAGACATAACCAGTATAATAAAAATACAATGGGAAGGAATATCGCAAACTCAAGGGAGTTAAAGAGAATATATTACCCCCCCTTGTGAGATATTTGCATTTTTGTATATTTTTGGTTTATCATAAAATTAATATTTCTTATTAAATATAGTTAATTTATTCAATTACTTCTTTTTCTTTCCATAAGCTTAATGTATCTTTTGATCATACTTTCTTTTCATCCGCGTATTTTTCAGATATTGCTTTTATTTAGAACTCTGCTATACATACCGGCAGTATACTTATTCCACAACCCCGTTTAATCATTTTTCCGCGGGAAGCGGACTATAAACTGATCGCCGTCAATATCATTTTCCAGTTCCATATCCGGCTGTTCGGTAAAAGCGCGGCGCATACCCGATCCTAAACCGCTATATGGCAGCGTATGACTTGCAAACAAGGCTATCTGATTGTTTCTTGTAACAGGATTGCCATATTTAACTTCTTCAACTGTTAAACTGTTCGGTAATTTACCGGGACTGATTATTTCTATTCTGTTATCAAAAATCAGCAAACGCACAGGTGAATTTTTAAAATAGTCGCGGTGAACAAGAGCATTTTGCAATACTTCTTCCATTGCGATAATGGAAATTTCCGGTATTCCATGGGAATTAAACCCCTGTCCATTCTGTAAATATTTTATACTGCTGGTCAGATACATCATTCCCTGTTTATACAATTCAGGAATGGTTCCCTTAAAATCTTCGGGTTTGTTTTTATAATCATTACCCCCAATGTCATTCCCTATATACATTGCGGCCCTGATTGTTAAAACAGGACGGAAATTCTGCGGTTCGTTCCCAAAAAATAAAAGTCCGGCAAGTGTTAAATGATTATTCCTGATAACTTTTTTTGCTTTTAAAGCATCTTCCAGCGTTAGTCCTTTTTCTTCATAACTCTTTTTAAATTCTTTTTTGAAATAATCAGAAAAAAGCCGGGCATCAATATCTTTTATGTTTGTGTCAAATATTTCTGTCTCATCAGCCAGCAGACTTCTGCTTCCCAACAAACGCGCTATCTCATCATTAGAGGTAACTTTTCGCTTATCAGAGCCATTTTTAAGATAAATTGTTCCATTCGAATCTTTATATGGTTTAGATAATCCTTCTTCTATATTAACAATAACAAGATGGTTATTATCAACTGTTATCGTTTCTGTTGTCAAATAAACGGGAGGATACACCTTCTGTGACGCGATATTCACAATCTGCTGGTTTATTTGCTGTACTTCATTGAAAGATAACCCGTTCAAATCACCTGTTTTGTCATTTACTCCGAATATTATCATTCCGCCTTTTGAGTTGGAGAATGCTATTAATTCATGAGCAAAGCTGTCATGATGCGGCAAACGCTCCTTAAACTGAACCCTGCTGGATTCGCCGAGTTTTATAATATCAGATATTTCTTTAGCATTCATTGGGATACTTAATGATATTGCCTTCCCATGTGCGCATGGTGATAAAATCATCATCCTTCCCGATGATATACTGCGGCAATAAAGGAATTTTCCCCTGGCCTTCCGGCGCGTTTATAACATACGCGGGAATCGCCAGACCCGACGCGTGGCCTCTCAGGTACTCCATTATCTCCAGGTCATCATCCACTGTCGTATGAAAATGCACAGTGCCTACAACCTGTTTCGCGTGGAATATATAATACGGACGCACCCTCATCTTCAGTAACTCGTTGTTCAATAACTGCACGACAAATTTATCATTATTAACGCCGTTCAATAATACCATTTGATTACCCAGCGGAATACCGGCATCCGAAAGACGGTTACACGCGGCTATTGATTCCAGGGTTATTTCATGCGGATGATTAAACTGCGAATTAAAATAAACAGGGTGATATTTTTTTATCATTTCCGCGAGAGAGGCGGTTATGCGCTGAGGCATGGTAACCGGCGTTCTTGATCCAATACGGATAATTTCCACATGTTTGACTTTCCTGATTTCAGATAACAATTCCTCAAGGAAACTATCAGGTAAAGCAAGAGGATCTCCCCCGGTTATAATAACATCGCGAATATTCGAATTATCGCGGATATATTGAATTGATTCTTTTATTTCATCCGCGCTGGAATTTGAATCGCTGCTGTTTATTTTTCTGCGCCTCTGGCAATGTCTGCAAAACATCGCGCATGCGTTTGTAATGTTAAGTATAAGGCGGTCAGGATACCTCTGCGTAATATTGCCGGCTGGATTTGTCTGATTCTCGCACATAGGGTCCGGGCAGCCGGATTCGTTCAATTCTCTTTCACCAGGTATACTCATAAGGCGCACAGGATCATTTAAATCAGCAGGGTTTATAAGAGCCAGATAATACGGTGTTATTGCCCATCTGTATTTTTTACTGACTTTCTCAATAACATCGCACTCTGGATCGCCCAGGTTTAATATTTTGGAAAGAAATTTTACATTACTTACCCTGTTTTTTATCTGCCATGTCCAGTTGTCCCATTCATCAGCCGCGCATTCAAACTCAGCAATGATTTTTTCTTTCTGTGCATTATACCTTTTAATAAACTGATCATCTGATCCTTTTTCGATCTTTTTTCTGGCTTCTTCAAAAGGCGCATTGCGTTTTTTCAGTTCTTCGGCTCTTTTCAGGGAAATTTCCCTGTCTGTCATCAAGGTTTCCTTTACTTTGCTTTGGCCATCGCCCTGAACTGCGCGCTGTTCTGCAGCAGTTCTTCGTATGTCCCGCTTGCCGCGATTTTTCCCTGTTCTATCAGATAAATTTTATCGCACTCTTTTATGGTGGTAAGCCGGTGAGCGATAATAATAACGGTTTTTGTGTGCATTAGATTCTGAATTGCGTCCATTACAGCGTCTTCCGTTATCGAATCAAGGGCGCTTGTAGCCTCATCCATAACAAGAATATTGGGATCGTGATACAAAGCTCTCGCGATTCCAATCCTCTGGCGCTGGCCTCCTGAAAGACGGACTCCCCTCTCGCCTGTCAGGGTATTATACCCTTCCGGCAGTTCATTAACAATAAAATTATGAAGGTTGGCCGTTTTCGCCGCATTTTCAACAGCGGCCATATCCCGCAGATTTTCCGGAACGCCAAACGCGATGTTAGCTGCAATTGAATTATCGCTTAAGTAAATATGCTGCGGCACATAGCCGAAATTGCGCTGCCATGAGGCAATGCCCGCGCCGCTTTCTTTGCCGCCGGGAGGAATAATAACAGGAAATCCGTCAACATTGACAGAGCCGGCGGAAGGCTCCAGAAGGCCCATTATTACATCAACCAGAGTTGTTTTGCCGCAGCCTGTGGTTCCTGCGAACGCGGCGGAAGCGTTCTTTGCGATAGTTAAATTAATTCCTTTTAATACAGGTTCGCGCGAAGCGGTATAGGAAAATTGTATATCCTTTAATTCAATATTGCAGTTAAAAGGCATTGCTTCAACAGCCGCGTTTCCCGCCTTTTTGGACGTAAAAACCTCATTGGGAGGAAGCGCCAATTCAGTCATGTCTTTGTATAGCGCATCAATTGTCGGGGCGGAGAACCTCAACTGCGCAACTCCATGAAATATCTGCTGAAAATTCGGCCTTAACCGCAGTACGGCAAGGGCATATACGGAAAGGAGGGGGAGAATTTCCGTTAATGTGCCTCTTGTAACAAGAAGAATTATCATTAAAGCGATGGCAAAACCTATGGTCAATGACTGTACAATCTGTTCAGGAAGGGTTACATAAATCTGATTTGCCGCCTGCGTCGCCGCAAACTGTTTTGCTCCGCGGGCGTAGTCGTTTATAAAGAAATATTCTTTCCCTAAAATTTTAACATCCTTAATCCCGCCAAACGCTTCAGCTGAAGTTTTAAAACGTTTTTTGTTAGCTTCTCTGACCAGCTTTCCGAAACGGCCAAGTCTGGGTCTTAAAAAAACATATAAACCGAAATAAAGCGCGACAAAAATAACAGCGGCAATTACCGCTACCAGAGGATTCAGAATAACAAGAAAAACCAGTATAACAAGCGCGCTCATTCCGTTTGTAAAAATATGTATTCCCGGCTGCATTACGGCGTGGATCACCATATCTACCTCGGACAGAACATTCTTGGACAATTCGCCTGAATTCTTGTTCAGAAAAAACTGATAAGGCTGAAACAAATACTGTCTGAACAGCCGCACGCTTATTGTATATCTCCGGTTTGCAGTATAACGGCAGGTAACATATGAGATGCCGGTTCTTACTGCCGTAAGCAAAATCAACGCGGCAAAAATCAGAAGCCCCAAAAAAACAAGAAAATCGGTATTGCTGCCGGCACGTTTATTGAAACCGAGAAAATTATAAACAAAAGCCAGCTGCGGCTGCCGGTTGACTATTTCCGGATCCGCGGCTACCGCCATAAACGGCGCTACTGAGCCGATTTCCAGAATATTAAGCAGTGATGTGCATAAAATAACGAATGTTATAAGGAACAGCCTCTGTTTTTCTTTCTTTGAAAACAGGGAAATAAGCTTGATGATGGACTTCAAAGGCTACCTGTTATCCCCGTTTTGCGTAATTCGTTTCTACCCACTTTTTGTATTCGCCGCTACGGATGCTTTCTGTCCACTTCTTGTTGGCAATGTACCAGTCAACTGTATGCGCAAGACCCTGTTCAAAAGTAACTGACTGCTTCCAGCCCAGTTCACGTTTCAGTTTTGAACAGTCTATCGCATAACGGCGATCATGTCCCGGACGGTCTTTAACATAAGTAATTGTATCCATTATTTGCCGCGCGCTTCTGCCCGTTTTCGCGGCGGTAATTTCAATTAACACATCCAGCAATTTTATGTTTTCCCATTCATTTTCGCCGCCAATGTTGTATGTTTCGCCCGATTTTCCGTTACGCATAATTTCCCAGACAGCGGAATTGTGATCTTCCACATACAGCCAGTCGCGGATATTTTTCCCGTCTCCGTAAACCGGCAGCGGCTTGCCTTCCGTCATGTTAAGGATCATCAGCGGAATTAATTTTTCGGGAAACTGATAAGGGCCGTAATTGTTTGAACAGTTGGAAAGCGTTACAGGCAGTCCGTATGTGTGATAATAAGCCATTACAAGGTGATCGCTTGACGCCTTGCTTGCCGAATAGGGGGAACGCGGATCGTAGGGGGTGTTTTCTGTGAAATAGCCGGTTTCGCCGAGGGAGCCGTATACTTCGTCGGTGCTGATATGGTGAAACAGCGCCGTTTCTGCCGGACGCGCGTCTTCACTAATTTTACCGCTTTCAATCCATGCGTTACGCGCCGCGTCAAGCAGAGTGAAAGTCCCTGTCACATTTGTTTTAATAAAAGCCTGCGGCCCGTGTATGGAACGGTCTACATGGCTCTCGGCGGCAAAATGGACTACGGTATCAATTTCGTATTTCCTGAAAAGCAAGTCAACAAAATCGCGGTCGCAAATATCTCCGTGTTCAAAAAAATACCGCGCTTTTGCGCTGTCTGCGTTAGCTGACGCTCCATGCACCGCTTCAATGTCCGCAAGGCTCATTTTGTTGCCTGCGTAAGTCAGCGCGTCCATGTTTATAATTCTTCCGTTAAAGCCTTCCGCTTTTTCCAGCAAATAGCGGATAAAATTGCAACCGATAAATCCCGCGCCGCCTGTTACAAGAATATTTTTTAAAACGCGCATGTTTTTATATACTCCTTTAAACTTTTGTCCCAGGAGGGAATGTCTATCTGCAAAGCGGCTTTTATTTTACTTTTATCCAGTACTGAATAAGCGGGTCTTTTTACCCTTGCCGGATATTCGGCGCTTGAACATGGCACAATATGGCAGTCCTTTTTTATAATTCCCGCCATTCTGCCTTCGATATAAATTTCTTTCGCGAAATCAAACCAGCTGATGTTTCCTTCGTCAGAAAAATGATAAATGCCGCAGGGAATTTCTTTTCCGTTATCAGAATTTTTTATTATCTTTAATATTACGCAGGCAAGATCAAACGCCCATGTCGGACTGCCACGCTGATCATTAACTACGTTGATTTCATTCCGTTCATTCATTAAACGAAGCATGGTATGCACAAAATTGCCGCCGTGTTTTCCGTACAGCCATGAGGTGCGTATTATAAAAGAATCAGGATTATTTTTCATTACATCCAGTTCGCCTTCAAGTTTTGTCAAACCGTAAACGCCTGTAGGATTTGTTCTGTCATCTTCGCGGTACGGGCGCGGCTGCTCTCCTGAAGCGGCGTTACCCTGCCCGTCAAATACATAATCCGTAGAAACGTGAATTAATTTCGCTTTAATCCTGTTCGCGCATTCGCCGATATTTGCCGCTCCCAGCTGATTCAAACGGCGGCAGTTTTTTTCATCATCCTCCGCTTTATCCACTGCCGTATAGGCTGCGCAGTTTATTATCCAGGTGATTTTTTTATCCCTGCCGGCGTTTTGCGCGTATTCAGCTAACGCTTTAACGTCAGTAATGTCAATTTCCCTGTCAGTGCCCGTGAACGCGCAGTCATGTTTTTTTAACAGCAGGGAAATCTCGGTTCCAAGCATTCCTTTATTGCCTATTAGCCAAATCATTTCATCTCCGGCAGTTTTTTGTCTTTTTCGGAAAGAAGGTATTCCATTCCCAAATCAGGCCACTTTATTCCGATACCGGAATCGTTCCAGATTATACCGCCTTCATCCTGAGGGCAGTAAAAGTCCGTGCATTTGTAGGCGAGAATGGCGGTTTCACTTAACACAAGAAATCCGTGCGCAAAACCTTCGGGAATGTAAAGCTGATTCTGCTTTACCGCGCTTAAAACAACACCGTGCCATTTGCCGCGGTCAGGCGAATCAGGACGAAGGTCCACCGTAACGTCAAAAACCTCGCCTTCTATTGCGCGCACAAGTTTTCCCTGCGGATGCGTTATCTGAAAATGAAGCCCGCGCAGCACTCCCCTTGCGGAACGCGACTGGTTGTCCTGAACAAACCGTGCGCGGATTCCGGCTTCTTCATAATCGCGCTGTGAATAACACTCAAAAAAATAGCCGCGATCATCGCCAAACACCTTCGGCTGTATTTCAAAAAGTCCCTGTATCGGACAGGGCGAAAAAACAAAAGGCATCAGGCGTTCTCCGCGATATATTTTAAATAATCGCCGTATTCCGTCTTGTAGCCTGAGGCCAGTTTTAAAAGCTCATCTTTTGAAATCCAGCCGTTGTTATACGCAATTTCTTCAACGCAGGAAACATACATTCCCTGCCGTTTTTGAATCGTAGCTATAAAATTCGCCGCTTCCAGAAGCCCGTCGTAGGTGCCTGTGTCAAGCCACGCCATACCGCGCCCGAGAACTTCAACGGAAAGTTTTCCCTTTTCAAGGTAGGCGTTATTTACGGCGGTAATTTCAATTTCGCCGCGCGCCGAAGGCTTTACATTTTTTGCGATCTTTACAACTTCGTTATCATAAAAATAAAGCCCCGGAACCGCGTAATGCGACTTTGGTTTCGCGGGTTTTTCTTCGATAGAGAGCGCCCTGCCGTCAGAATCAAAATCGACAACTCCGTAGGATGCAGGGTCTTTCACATAATAGCCGAAAATCGCCCCGCCGCCGCGCTCTCTTGTCTGCGCCGCCGCGTTGCGCAGCGTCTGGCTGAAACCCCTGCCGTAAAACACATTGTCACCTAACACAAGGGCGCATGAATCGTCGCCTATAAAGTCCTCTCCTACAATAAAGGCGTCCGCAAGCCCGCGCGGGCTCTCCTGCGCCCTGTATTCAAAACGCATTCCAAGCCATGCGCCGTCTTTAAAAAGCTCCCTGAACAGGGGCAGATCGCGTGGCGTGGAAATAATCAGCGCCTCGCGGATACCGGCAAGCATGAGCACAGACAGAGGATAGTAGATCATCGGCTTGTCATAAAGCGGGAGTATCTGTTTGGACACCGCTTTGGTTATCGGGTAAAGTCTTGTACCGGAACCTCCGGCAAGGATAATTCCCTTCATTTTTGATTAATTCCCTTTATCAGCGCGTCACAAACAAGATCAACTTCGTTAGCTGTCATGTCAGGATACAGCGGTAGCGTCAGTTCGTGAGCACAGACATACTCCGCTTTGGGCGTTGAATTGATTTTATTTTTATACGCGCTGAAATTCTGAATGGCGGGATAATGAATGCTTGTCTGAATTCCGTCCAGCTTCATGGACTCTATTACAGCCGCCCTGTCAACGGATTCAGATAACAGAACAGGCATTATGTGATAATTCGGATTGCCGCGTGAAAAATTTCTGAATGGGATTTTAACAGACTGGGCTTCATCAAGGCGTTTATAATAATGTTCAATTAGGTTTTTTCTCTTTAAATTCGCGTCAGGAAGTTTTTGCAGTTGGACAAGCCCGATTGCGGAACTGATCTCGTGAATGCGGTAATTAAGACCGGGCGATTCTACATCGTAGGAATTTGCGCGCCCTTTGTAGCGGTCAAAAGAAGGAACCGACATTCCGTGCGAACGCAGCCTTTTCAATTCTGAAAAAAGCCCGGCATTGCGCGTCACAATCATTCCGCCTTCGCCGGCCGCAATGTTCTTGTTGCCGAAAAAACTGAATGCCGCAACATCGCCGAATGTGCCAAGCGGCTGCCCCTGCTTCAGGGAAACATTATAATCCGCTCCCGGCGAATGAGCGCAATCTTCCATAAGGAGAAGGTTATGCCGCCTGCATATATCTGTAATACGCTCCATATCGCAGGCGAAACCGGCATAATGCACGATCATCACAGCTTTAGTTTTAGGCGTAATCCGCGCCTCGATTTCGGCAGGGTCAACCGACCAGTCTTCCATTGAGGTAATATCAGCCAGAACATTCCGCGCGCCGGTCATTACAGTTACATTTTGATCGGCGATAAAAGTCAGCGAAGGAGTGATTACCTCATCATCCTCACTAATGCCAAGGGCAAGCAGCGCCATGTGCAGCGCGGCTGTACAGCTAGAAACGGCAAGGCAAAGCGAGCCGTATCCCAGAAATTCAGAAAAGGCCGCTTCAAAATCGTAAGTTTTTTGACTAATAGTAATCCAGCCGGAATCGAGAACCTCTTTTACCGCCAGATATTCTCTTTCATCGAAATTTACTTTATGAAGTTGAACGCGCCACATATTTTTTATTTTTCACCCTAATCTGTGTATTACGGCATACCAAGCCCGCGCCATTAAAAATGGCATAAACTGAAATATTTAATATAAAATCCGTCCGCCGCCGAAACAGACTATCCAGATATTTATAGAAAATATATCAGTTTAATTTCCTTTTAACAACCCTGAAAAGCAAAAGTTGTTCAAAAATTGAACAAATGGTGAATTTTCCTGAGGACAGAACTCGATTCATGGGCATAAGCCCGGGCATAAAGCCCGGTTTTACCAAAGCTGGTCGGGATATACGCCTGCTTTTATTAACTCATCAATACGTTTAATCGCAGCCTCCCGGTCTTCCTTATAGGTAACGCCGAACCAGTCAGAATTGGCAGGAAGGACTTTAACCTTAGTAACCCCATGTTTAATGAAATAATCAACCGCTTTTGGTATAAAACATTCGCTTTTTATCTGTCCATTCACATCAGAAGCGTATATTTTAAGGAAATCATCAAAATATTTTTGAAATTCCGGCAAAATGTCAGGAGAGAAACCCCAAAAATTCATGGAAACCGGCGTATCAGGGGCCAGTTCGCGGGTTGAACCGTCAGGCGCGGTGTTAAAAATGCGCCCGCCTTCTTTTTTGATGGCGGTTAGCTCCTCAACAGCGGTCAAAAAACCGCCGCCGGCCTCGCAAACACCGCGCGCGACTGTCCCCTGGGGGCTGAGCGTCTTGTCAAGACGGTATGGAACTATCGAAGAAACGCTGGAATCGCCGCCGCTAAGGTGCTTGCCCATCGCCGCAAAGGCTTCCCTTCCGTAAAAATCATCGGCATTCAACACTGTAAACGGCGCGTCAATCAAATCAGCCGCGCAAAGCAGGGCGTGTCCGGTTCCCCAGGGCTTGGTTCTCCCCGATTCCTGAGCCGCTTTGAATATTTCAGGCGGAATAAGGCTGTCCGCATCCTGAAAAGCCAACTCCCACTTTACCTTTGACCCCATTCTGGCAAGCACTAACTCACGAAAATCCCGCTCAATATCGCGGCGGATAATGAAAATAACCTTCTCAAATCCCGATTTTACAGCGTCAAAAACGGAAAAATCAAGCAAAACCTCATCATTTCTCCCGATTTTGTCCATTTGTTTAAGCCCGCCATACCGGCTTCCAATACCGGCGGCAAGAACTACTAAAATTGGTCCTTTCATATCTGCTCCTTATTATGGAATTTAATCATTTTTTTTAATTTTTGTATAAGTAATGATGGAATATTCATTAAAATCTTCCGAATTTACAACTTTCCAGCAGGCGTTGTCAATTTCCGGAAAGAAAGTATCGCCTTCGTACCGGCCTTTGATCAATGTAAGGTCGATTTTATCCGCGAAAGACAGAGTTTGCCTGTAAATCGACTCGCCCCCACAGATAAAAACCTTTTCATGGCTGGCGCAATGATCAACAGCCGCGGTTAACGAGCCAAAGATTGTCGCCGGAGCTTGCTCCTGTGGACAATGCTCGCATTCGGGGACAGAGCTGACAGCCATTGTTGATGAAACGACAATGTTCAATCTCCCCGGCAGCGGCTTTTTGGGAAGGGACTCCCATGTCTTTCTGCCCATTATGCACGGCCATCCCATAGTTATTTCCTTAAAATGCACCAGATTTCCCTTGATTGACCAAGGCATGGTGTTTCCCCTGCCAATTACCCGGTTTTCCGCCATTGCGGCGATAATGATTATTTCCCTCATAAAACCCTTTAAACCGCAATATCGAATTTAATCGCGGGATGGGGATCGTAATTTTCGATTACAGAATCTTTATAATGCCAGTCAAAAATCGAAGTGAAATTGCCGGTTTTTATCCGGGGTAAAGCTCTGGGTTCGCGGATTATCTGCAGACTGATGCCTTCGATATGGTTGATATAGATGTGCGTATCTCCCAAAAAACCGATTAATCTGCCCTCTTTTAAACCGGCTTCTTTTGCAAGAAGGTGAAGAAGGCAACCGTAACTGGCTATATTAAAGGGCAGCCCAAGCGCCACATCTACAGAGCGCTGGTTCCAGAGCAGGTTCAGCTTACCGTCTATCACGGTAACCTGGAAAGCGTAATGGCACGGCGGAAGGGCCATCCGCGAAAGATCAATTGGATTCCACGCGCTGACAATCATGCGCCTGTTATCGGGATCAGTTTTAAGAGTCTGCGCAAGCTGCCGCAGTTGATCCACGCCCTTCCCCTCTACAGGTCTGTTGTACGCCGTGTACTTCGCGCCGAAATTACGCCACTGCCACCCGTAAACAGGTCCAAGCTCCCTTTCTCTCATCATTTTCGCTCTGGTCTGTTCATCATTTGCGTATGGAACAACGTCAGGGCTGCACCACTCATCCCAGACGGAGTTTTTCTGTTCTTTAAGCCATTCTTTATCGGTAATTCCCCTGATAAAAAACTCCAGTTCGGAAAATACCATCCTGAAAGGAATTTTTTTAGTTGTGAGCAGGGGAAATCCCTGCGCCATATCATGTTCAAACATCGCTCCCGCAATCGCGAGCGCGTCCGTGCCGGTGCGGTTTGTCTTGCGGAACCCGCTGTCAAGGATTTTCTGGACTATATCAAGATACGCCTTCATTTTTCGTTACTGATATTTTATATGCGGGCACTGTCCCCGGCAAGGGGCTGTCCGGCCCTGAAATAAATGTTTCATTTTGAAGAATCTTTTATTTCTACCAAAACAGGGATAAGCGAAAACCCGAGATCTTTGCGGATTTTATTGCGCAAATAGGCAATGTACGAGTCACTGACAGCGCGTGAGCGGGAAGCGAAAAAAATAAAATGCGCGGGATTGGCGGATTTCTGAACCGCGTATTTTATTTTAAAGCGCGTCTGAGGTCCTACAGGCGGAGGGTATTCCTGCAGCCATTTTTCCAGCGCCTGATTGAGCTGGGCGGTTTGTATGTGCAGATTAAGCTGGGCGTACATTTTAACGGCAGTGTTCAGCAGTTTATCTACGCCGCTGCCATCCTTCGCGCTGACGGGAATAATCGGCGCGTATTCCATCTGGCCAAAGAAAAAATGAATTTTATCCGACACTTCCTTAAACGCGTTCTTATGCTGAGGCATGGCGTCCCACTTGTTCAGAGCCATAATGATTCCCCTGCCCTTGTCGTGCGCCAGAGCCGCGATTTTTTTATCCTGATCAGAAAACCCTTCCGCGGCGTCGATCATTAAAACGACGATGTCAGAATCACTGATTGTTTTTATAGCGCGGTTTACCGAATAATATTCGATGTTATCCGTCACCTTTGCTTTGCGGCGAATCCCCGCAGTATCCTGAATGACAAAATCATGGGATTTCCAGCGGAAACTTCCCTCTATTGTGTCCCTTGTTGTGCCGGGCGTTTCGCTCACAATAGAAGAATTAGTCGAAGTCAATCTGTTGGAAAGCGTGGACTTCCCCGTGTTTGGCTTTCCCAGAAGCGCGATGCGGACAGGCGGTTCTTCCCGTCTGCCGTCAGGAATCTCTTCGATCCCGGAAAAATCAATGCGGCTCAATATTTCCTGTTTCAGCTCGCCGACATTATCGCCATGCTTGGCAGAAATTAAAAAAACATTTTCAAAACCAAATGAGAGAACATTCCAGGCATCAGATTGAAGCCTTCCGCCTTCGGTTTTATTAACCGCGGCGATTAATTTGTCCCGGTATGGGCGTAAAAAACTAATCAACTCCTCGTCCTCGCTTGTAATGCTTCCGGCTTCCAGAAGCAGAACGACTATATCGGCCTTTTTAATCGTACTGATGGTTCTTTCAACAACCTGCTTATCCATATCATCGCAATCGGTCAGCTTAAAGCCGCCGGTATCAACAAGGCGCAAAGGTTTCCCGTCAATAACGCAATCCGCCTCAACAGGATCGCGCGTAACGCCGGGCGTCGGGTCTGTAATAGCCCTGCGCTTGTGGAGGAAACGGTTGAAAAGCGTCGATTTTCCCACATTTGGGCGTCCTGTCAAAACTACAACGGGCAGATTGCGATAATGTGTCATAAGGGGAACATATTAGCAAAAGACAGGCATGTTTTCAATGCGGGGACAGAGCTGAAAAATTTACTTTTTTTTCCTGAACATTTTTATAAGCGCAAACAAATGCTGATCTCTGGAAACGCCCAACATGATAAGCCCGAGTGAGAAAAAGATAATCGCGTTAATAGTCAAGGGAATGCCATAAGAGATGATCCGCCCTTTCCCGGAAAAATATTCCAGCAGCATGGGGGAAAGAAAGTAACCAGGCGCAATTGCCAGCGCGGAGATGATTAACAGTTTCAAAATGTACACAAGAGATCCGCGAAGAGCGGAACCCAGGACGATATTCGGGTTTCTCCTGATAAAGACAAGAAGAAAAACGGTGTTCACAGCGCTGGCGAAGGACAGTGCAAAAGCAATTCCGGAACCCCGGAACGGTCCGACCAGTACAATAGCAAGAAAAATATTAACGGCGAAGGAAATTATCCCCGCCAGCGTGGGAGATTTTGTATCGCTTTGAGCGTAAAAAGCGGGAGCAAGGATCCGGTTTAGCGCGATAAAGAAAACCCCCGGCATATGAAAAATGAAGGCGGATAAGGTAAGACTGACCGACGATTCATCGAAACTGCGGTTTTGAAAGAGAAGGCGGATTAAGCTCTGTCCCTCCATAAGTGAAAAGACAGTAACCGGTATGGTGATAAAAGCCACAATGTTCATTGCGGAAATCAGCCGCTTGTTAAAAATATCCCATTGGGCAGTCTTCGCGTATTCAGCCAGATTCGGAAGCAAGACAGTGCCGATAGAAACCGCGAACACGCCCAAAATCAGTTCCTGAAGACGAAGCGAATACTGAAGGCTCGAAACAATTCCCTCCCCCGCTCTTCCGGCAAGCGCAGTAGAAACAAGATCGTTAAGCTGATACGCCGCCATTCCAACAATTGTGGGACTGATCAGGCGCAGGACTTTTCTGGTGCC
>JAIRQN010000029.1 GCA_031256445.1 Treponema sp.
GTTCCGTAAAGGTATGTCCTTCATCTCTATAGGCGACTGCGCACCTAATAAAATCTATACTGTACATATTTTATTTATCGGCTTTTCTTCCAAATACTTAAATTAATTCACTATAGTATGAAAAATGAAATACCAGAAAAATTTAAAAATAAAAAAATCAATGATTTTGACGGTATGAAGAGTACTCATTGGTTATCGCCATTTCTTTATTATATAAAATATCTAATGGATAATAAAATTCCGGAATACGTGAGCAAAGATGACGCAATAAAATTAATCGCTTGTGGTAATCCATACGGCGAACATGCGATGATGAGTTATAGCGTTAATCTTGCATGGTTTGAAGATTTATTCATCAATATGATTTCCCAATCTGAAATAGTCCAATATGGACTGGAAAATATTGATATGTTACAGAATTCTTTATCACGTTTACAAATATTTAATTATTTACTTGAATATTACGAAAAAATAATTAATAAAGATTTAAATACTAATATAAAAAATTACATAATAAAAAAAACAAGAGAAATGTTTTTTGAAGAAAATAGGACTGTTAGTTCCAGTGAATATTCTCCTTTTTCCAACTTTTGGTCAAAGTGTGAAGAAAATCATGTAGATGATATATTCCCTCATTTTAATATTGATATAGTTTTATCGGCAATAAGAATAAATGATAAAGATATAAATTATCAATATAGGAAAACAATAATTGAATATTGTATACATGTATCAACTGAACTACAGAAAAGAAGAATAATTAACGAAATAAAAACTGATTCGTCAAATATGGGTTTAACCCTTGACCAAAGTTTTGTTGTAAATCATTTTCTTGCCTCTATGGGCGATGAAGAAAATATTTTGAGTATTATTGACGGATACCTAAATGGAGATGCAATAAATACTCCTGATATATTTACTATATATAAATTTGGATGTTTACACAAAACTGAAATTTTATTAAACAAGTATATTGAATTATTATTTTATAGTACTAATCTTCCTGACAATAATCATTATATTCGCAGAGAGAAACTTTTCTCTCTAGCCCGTAATGGGATAGAACAAAATATATCAATTGAAAACTTTGCTATTTTTCATGATAAAGCGAAAGTACATATATCTGATTTGCAGAAAGAAAACAAATATACAGATTTTTATGAAGATTTTTTATTAGAAATGGAGCAACATGCTTATTCACAGAAATGAAAAGTTTTGAGGTAAATGAACCGAAGCGAAGCTGTCCGAAAACAACTTCTCGGACAGTCCCATTGCACTTTAAACCGCTCTACTTCCTTCATTAAAGTACATTAACTCTCTCATGATTTACCGCAGTTAAATCATTAACTTTGTTCACGGTGGCATTGATCTTGTCCGCGCC
The DNA here is from genome assembly GCA_031256445.1 of Treponema sp. Taxonomy (GTDB): domain Bacteria; phylum Spirochaetota; class Spirochaetia; order Treponematales; family Breznakiellaceae; genus WQXQ01. The sequence goes on from JAIRQN010000029.1 coordinate 1,382, forward strand.
TATAGCTATCTCGTTCATGCCCCCTGTGATCTCCTGGGTAATTACTTCAAGGTTCTTGTCTTCATTTATTACTTCCGTGGAACCTGTGCGCATTTCTTCGGATTCGCTTTTTACATGCTGGGTAATATCATTAAGGCTTCCAGTACCTGCTTGCTGCCCTGGCTCTGTTTCTCCATGGCGTTACGGATATTCTCTTCCTGTTCGGATACGGTTTTTATATGGTTATCAATTGCTTCAAATTTCTGTAAAACATCATTTGTTGACTGGGTTATTTTATCAATCGATCCCTTAATGGTTTTATGGGAAAGAAGAATACCTTCCCATAAAAATTTTATATTAATCGCAAAATGCACCCGATTTTATCGGTATTACAGATCTAAATAAGTTTAAATTCCCTGGCGGCAAGGCACAATTCGCGGTTCCAGCGCGTGCCGTTAAGGTATTGCCGCCGGGTTTCTACATCTTCAATGCGGCTTGCCCTGCGCTGAAGGCGCTTAAACGCCATGCTGACAGCGGTGCTCATGTCTACAATATTGGCGCCTGTATTTTCAAGGACGCGGTACATTGCGTAAAAATAAAAAGCGTCCCATGGATCCATTTCGCATAACCGCTCGTCCCGCAGAATACGCTGCATATTCTGCATCGCCTCATCGCCGTTATAAGAGCCTGGTTTCGCCGTTTCAAGCGAAGACAGGCGGCTTAATGCAAGAGAATTGAAAAGGCATGTAAATCTGTCCTGAATTTCACCGTGAGAAAAAAATAAATATTCGCATTGCATATAACCGCTTCGCCAGTCCGGCTGTTCGGTATAAAGAAAATTCTCCTGTGAAAACGGATTTTTAAAAGCGCCGGACAATTCGACTGCTCTTTCATAATCCTCCGCAAGATACGCGGCTTCAATTTCAAACAATAAGGCGTCATGATTTGCGTTTTCCGGCCTGGAAATCCGCGGATTTTGGGAATAAATTTTCGAACGGTAAATCCATGCGTCAAAAAGATGATCTTTTTCTTCCGTTTTCGCGCCGAAAGGCTCCCTGTGCAGTCCCTGAAAAATATCCAGCGCTTCACGATAGTCTCCAAGCTCAAAATAAAGACGGCCTTCGAGAAAACGGGAAAGATCCGCCCATTCGGGACGGCCTACAGCAAGCGACTGTTCGATTGATTTACGCGCAAGCCTTTTCGCGTTAAAAATGTCTCCGTATAAAAATTGCGAAGCTGCCGCGTAATAGGCGGATATTCCCATTTCATAATAATTGCCGGCTTTTTCCGCGTTTGACAGCGCGAAATTAAGGTATTCAATTGTCTCGGCGGCCTGCTGTCTGGAAAGGCATACCAGGGAAAAAAGCCTGTAAGCCTGAGGGAGGCAGAAGGAATTACTGTTCTGTCCCAGAAGTATCGCCTCTTTTGCCTTTGCCGAAGCCGCGGCAATATCCCGGCATCCCAGATAGTAAGCGCAAAAATTCACGATTATCTGACTTTTTAAAATGGAAAATGATTCGCATTCTGCGGGAAGTTCCTTAAAGGCGTTTTCTATATCCGCTTCGTTTCCGGCGTGCAGCGCGTGGGATGTTCTGTAAATATATTTAATCGCCGCCGCTTTGGTATTAAAAAGTTCATCAAACTGTCCGTTGCCCAGCGCCGCCTCGATATCCGAAGTTGTATTATTGATAATATCCCCGGAAATGGATTTTAACAGCAGCAGATCATCTATTTGATTCACTCCGTCAAGACTTGCTATGATGGTAAGAAGACGGAAACAGGGATTAATATTCCTCTTTGCGGCCCAGTTTAAAAGCCGTCTTCTGACAAGCGTTTTTACCCTGTCGGATTTGTCTTCCGGAATCAGCATGGATTTTTCTTCAAAATGCCTGTTCATCAGCCTTGGCTCGCGGGGATTGTCAATTACACCTAACGTATGAAGAATGGAAAAAGCCCTTGCTATCATTGCCGGATTTTTTTCATCTTCCTCAAAAAGGCGCTGATACAGCTCCGGGGAAAAATAACGGCTGAAAATGGAAACAGCGCATACAATTTCCCAGAGTTCCATCGGAAGTCTTGGAAGGACAAATGTTTTTTCTTCCTTGTCAATTGTTCTTGTATTTTTGAAAATATCGCTCCATTTCCGCATTTTCTCCGGCTGTATGTCGCTTTGCCCGGTACCGATTATATAAAGATTTTTTTTATTTTCAATATCCATCGCGGATAAAAAATCCAAAAGCAAATTCATGGCCGTATCTGTCGCAAGATGAATATTTTCCAGAACCAGCACGGGAACGCGTTTTTTCTTCTGCGCTGAAGAAAAATAATATTCAAAAAGCAAAAATAGATAGCGTTTAACGCTCCGGATAATAAAATCCGAAACTTCATCGCGGATGCGGTCGCGGAAAAGCAGTTCCCAAAGATTATCAATTTCTTCGGTTGAAGCGTTTGACAGGGAGCGGATACTGCCCGACCATGCGTCAATAAGAGCGCTTAATCCGGTTCCGCCGAAGCAAATTGTCACCGCCGGAAATTCATTGTTGATTTTTTTTAGATATTTGTATAAGCCGCCCCGCAAATGAGAGAATTCAGGCCCCAAAATCAGAATATTGCGCTTTTGCTCCCTTTCCAGAATTTTAAAAACATCCCTGTGCAAGTCCAATTCGCTTTTCGCGGCGGTTTTAAAGACGGTCAGTTCCTTTATCCTGAAAAAACCGTTTGAGCCGTACTTGCTCACCTTCCTGTCATTCAGCCATTCAGACGGTTTTTCAAATTCGGCATAAGGTATGAATTTTTTGGTAGCTTTTGAATCCAGAAAGACGCCGCCCTTGCCTGAAAGGAAACGGCATAACTGTTCCGGAAACGCGATGCCTTTGTTGCCTATTACAAGCGCGTATCCGAATAAATCAACAGACGCTTCCATGAGCTTTCTCATGTTCTCAATCATGATATACATATCCAGCCAAAAACCGGTGGAATCTTCATTAAAAACCGCGGAAATCAGAGACCTTTCACCGGAAATCCTGCCCCCCGCGTCCGTAATCGCGCGGATCAGCGTATCATCAATCTGGCTGACAATATCCGGCTTTGTTCGCCGTAACTGTGTCTTGAATTTCAAAAAAAAGAACACGTTTATCATAGTACTATTAATATCGGCAAAAAATTTCTCTTTATGGATTGGCTTTATTCTAACATAAATACTAATGTATAATAAAAACATGAAAATGAATGAAACTCCTTCGGCAAACCGCGTACATATTGCTTTTTTTGGACGCCGGAATGCCGGAAAATCAAGCCTGGTTAACGCTGTAACAGGCCAAAATTTGGCTGTTGTAAGCGAAATAAAAGGGACAACTACAGATCCTGTGTATAAAGCCATGGAACTTCTTCCGCTTGGCCCGGTTGTAATGATAGATACGCCCGGTTTTGATGATGAAGGCGAACTTGGAGAACTAAGAGTAAACAGGGCAAAACAGGTATTGAACAAGACTGACGCGGCTGTGCTGGTTTTGGACGGTTCTCTCCCCTCCGCGGATACGCTTAGCTCGGCGGAAGCCGAACTTACAGGTCTTTTCGCGGCAAAAGGCATCCCTTACATTGCCGTTTTAAACAAATGTGAATTATCAAATCAAAATATGCCTGGAATGGCTTATGAAAACGAGATTCTTCCCGTAAGCGCCAAAACCGGATTTAACATAAATTTGTTAAAGGAAAAAATCGCGGTTTTATCCCTTGCAGAAGAGCCGGCGCAGCGCCTTGTCGCTGACCTTATTCAAAGCGGCGATTTGGTTATTCTGGTTATTCCGATTGATAAAGCCGCGCCAAAGGGACGCCTAATTCTGCCTCAGCAGCAGATGATACGCGATATATTGGAAGCCGGCGGCGCGGCTCTGGCTGTTAAAGAAAGCGAGCTTGCCCTGACGCTTGACGCAACAGGAAAGAAACCGGCTTTGGTTATTACAGACAGCCAGGTGTTCGCGCAGGTTTCCGCCATTGTGCCGGATGAGATTCCCCTTACGTCATTTTCAATTTTATTCGCCCGTTACAAAGGTTTTCTGCAAACGGCAGTCCGCAGCGCCGCGGCTCTTGATACATTGCGGGAAAATGATAAAATTCTTGTCTGCGAAGGCTGCACCCACCACAGGCAGTGCGATGACATAGGAACTGTAAAAATTCCCAAAATGATAAAGAAACATACAGGAAAAGATTTTGAATTCAGTTTCTGCACCGCGGGCGATTTTCCGCAGGATTTAACGTCATACGCATTGATCATTCACTGCGGAGCCTGTATGCTTAATGAGCGCGAAATGCGTTACCGGCGCCTTCTTGCCGAAGAACAGAAGATTCCTTTTACAAATTACGGCATTACAATCGCGCATATGGCGGGAATACTTGAAAGAAGCATGGAAATTTTTAAGGCGGAACGCGGATTAAAACAGGAATGAAGTACCGGCGCTGAATTAGGAGAAATATATATAAAATGACAGATAATTTTATCAATAAAACATATATTGAAGACATGCTGAAAGAAGCAGAATTTGCAGATAACGAAAGCGTCAGCCGCGCGCTTGACAGGGCGGAAAAAGGCGAAACGCTGACGCATAAAGAGACAGCGTCATTGTTAAAAACGGGAGATCCCGGACATATTAAAAGAATTTTTGCTGTCGCCGGAGAAATTAAAAAGAGGATTTACGGCAACAGGATCGTAATGTTCGCGCCGTTATATGTGTCTGATTACTGCGTAAACCGCTGCGCGTACTGCAGTTTCAATACGGGGAACGAATTCAGCAGACGCCGCCTTACAATGGATGAAGTGCGCAGGGAGGTAAAAATCCTTGAAATGATGGGGCACAAGAGGCTTGCGCTTGAAGCGGGCGAACATGAAGATCAATGCCCTATCGATTATATACTGGAGTGCATTAAAACAATTTACGAAATGAAATTTGAAAACGGGGAAATCCGCCGCGTTAACGTGAATATCGCAGCGACAACAACGGAAAATTACCGCAAACTGAAAGACGCCCGTATCGGCACATACATTCTCTTTCAGGAAACATACCACGAACCGGCATACGACAGTTTCCATTTAAGCGGCCCGAAAAAAGATTTTACCTGGCATCTTAACGCCTTTGATCGCGCGCAGGACGCCGGCATTGACGATGTGGGAGGCGGCGTTCTTTTCGGTCTGGGAGATCCGTACTTTGACGTTATGGGATTGCTGCTCCATAACGAACATCTTGAACGGAAATACAATACTGGTTTTCATACAATTTCAGTTCCCCGGCTTTGCCCCGCGGCCGGAATGAACATAAAAGATTTCCCAAATCTGGTGGACGACGAAACGTTCGCGAAAATTGTCGCTATTATCCGCATTGCCGTTCCTTTCACCGGGATGATTCTCTCCACGCGGGAAAGCCATGAAATGCGGAAAAAACTTCTGCAGCTGGGAATTTCGCAGATCAGCGCAGGTTCCAGCACCGGCGTAGGCGGTTACGAGAGAACCGCGTCCGCGCGCGGCGCAGAGACCCGCAGTGAACCATCCAACCCCCAGTTCATGGTAAACGATGACAGGAGCGCCATTTCAATTATCTCGGAGCTTATGGATGACGGCTACATTCCCAGTTTCTGCACTGCCTGTTACAGGGGAGGCAGGACAGGCGATCGTTTTATGTCACTGGCGAAATCCGGCCAAATCAGGAATGTATGCCTTCCCAACGCTCTTATGACCCTTTGCGAGTACTCAATGGACTACGGCGATGACACGTTCAGAAAAAAAACAGCGGCGGTTATCGAAAAAGAAATTCCTTCTGTTGTAAATGACACGGTAAGGCGTAAAACAATTGAGAATGTTGAAAAAATACGCTCAGGCGCAGGACGTGATTTTTATATCTGAATATCCGCAAAAAAATAATTTGGGAAATCCCATGAATACAGGCAGCAAGGAAATATTATGTTGCATATTAACAGAAAATTGGGCGCATTATCACCTAACGGCAGGGAACTGGCTCTTAATGCCGGCGCGAATACTGTAATGCCGAATTTTTCTCCCTTCGGAGTGCAGGAGCCTGACATGTCACCGGGAGACGCCAAACAGGAAACGGTGATTGAGGATCACAGGCGAGTGATAGAATTGATTGAATAATTTTAATATAATAATTACATGAACGGAAAACGGAGTTTAAAATGACAAGAAACAGAATCATTAAACCAATATTATTAACGCTTGCAGTCGCGGTGTTTTTTTCATCATGCGCACGGGGGAATCCTCACCATTCAGGAAAAGCAACTGAACTTAGTTATGGCTTTACTACTGAACCTTCAACTTTTGATCCGTTAAATCCCGCCAATACGGCGGACGGAAGAAGCATTCTGTTCAATGTTTTCGAAGGGCTTGTTAAACCTGACAGCAGCGGTAGTTTACTGCCATGTATTGCAGAATCCTGGGAAATCGGACAGGACGGGCTTGTATATGACTTTACGCTCAGGGAAAATGTGTTCTTCCACGACGGATCAACTGTTTCATCCGCCGATGTTAAGTTCAGCCTGGATACGGCAGTAACTGCTGGTTTAAACGGCCTTAGCATAATCAAGGAAACGGAAATTATTAATGACAATCGTGTAAGAATTACCCTGAAATCGCCTGATCCGGAATTCCTTCCATACCTGACAATCGCGGTTGTAAAAGCCGGAAATAATGAACGCGAAAAGAACATAACGGGCACAGGGCCTTTTTTTATAGAAAGTTATTCAATTCAGCAAAATCTTGTTTTAAGGAAATTCAGCAATTACTGGCAGAAGGATCTGCCCTATCTTGAAAAAGTGACAATCGTATTTTTCGCGAATAACGATTCGCTTATGCTGGCATTTCGCGGCGGCAGCATAGACGCGGCTTCAATAACGGGCTCAATGGCCGCTCAGCTTGACCGCGGAAATTTTGACATAATCACCAATTATTCGGCGTCTGTGCAGTTAATGGCGCTTAATAACGCGGCGCCTCCATTTAATGACGTGCGCGTGCGCCGCGCCGTAAACCATGCCGTTGACGCGCAGGGAATAATCAACGCCGCGTTTTTCGGCGTAGGAGAGCCTTCCGCCAGTCCAATAATTCCGGGATTGACCCATTTTTATGATGATTCTATTCAATATCAGTACGATCCTTCCATTGCGCGCCAACTGCTTGCGCAGGCCGGTTTCAGCGATGAATTGAAACTTTCCCTGGAAATTACAGTCCCGTCAAATTATACGCAGCATGTTGATACCGCCCAGGTAATCGTAAACCAGCTAGCAGGCTGCGGAATTGACGCTTCCATAAAACTTGTTGATTGGGCGACATGGCTTTCCGATGTTTACAGGGGCAGAAATTATCAGGCGACAGTTGTTTCCCTGGACAGCCACATCATCTCCCCGCGCGGTTTTCTGGGACGTTACCGGACAGGCAACAGCGGCAACTTTATGAATTTCTCCAGCGCGGAGTTTGACAGAATATACGAAGCGGTTCTTGCCGAAACAGATGAAGCGCAGCGGGTACGGCTTTACAGGCAGGCCCAGCGCGTTATTGTTTCAGAAGCGGCGGGCGTCTATATTCAGGATATTCTCTATTATAAAGCGTTCCGGGGAGGCGCTTTTGACGGCGTGCTTAATTATCCGCTTTATACCATAGATTTTGCCGCAATTTACGGGAAACAGAAAAATTGAATTTTCTGCTCAGAAGAATATTAACCGCGCTTATAACAATGTTTCTTGTTTCTGTTTTCTGTTTTCTTGTTTTCAGCGTAATCCGCGGAGACCCGGCAAGTTTTTTGGCGGGCATTGACGCGGACTCCGGGCAGATTGAAGCGTTACGCGAAGATTTAGGCCTTAATAAAAGCGTTTTTGCGCGTTACTTTGACTGGCTATCCCGCATACTCAGAGGCGACAGCGGAAACTCGCTCTTTTTCCGCGGCGAGGCAATCCAGGCAATGATAACGCAGCGGCTTCCTGTCAGCTTTACTCTTGCTCTTCTCAGCCTTCTTCTGATTCTTTTAATTTCCGCGCCTGTATCACTGCTGACAGTAAAACGGGAAGGAAATTATACCGACAGAATAATCAATATTCTGACTGCCGCAGGAATCAGCTCACCGGGGTTCTTCCTTGGACTGTTATTTGTTTTTTTCTTCGGTTTTATATTAAAAATTTTTATACCCGGCAGGTACATTGACTACAATGAAAATTTTTTCGGGTTTTTGGGCTGTATGTTTTTTCCGGCGCTTTCAATCGCAATTCCCAATGCCGCGATAATGATAAAATTTTTAAGAGGCTCGCTTTTTCATGAACTGCAAAGCGATTACGTCCGCACGGCAAGAAGCAAAGGAGCGTCGCGCCTTTATATAATGAGAGTCCATGTTCTTAAAAACGCCTGCGTCCCCGCGATAACGGTTTTCGGCATGATCATCGCCGAAGTCTTCGCGGGCAGCATTGTCATTGAACAGGTTTTTTCAATTCCTGGAATCGGCAGGCTATTAATCGCATCGATCAGTTCAAGAGATTATCCTTTAATTCAGGCGTTAATGGTTTATATCGCCTTCATGGTTGTAACGGCAAATACGCTTGCGGATATCGCGATTATGATCATTGACCCGCGAATAAGGCCGGGACACAGGATTAAACAATGAAGTCAGGCTTTGAACTGAAATGCGGCGCCTCGGCGGGAATTATTATAGCATTAATGTCTGTAATAAGCGTTTTCTGGACTCCGTTTGATTATAACGAAATGGATTATAACAACCGCCTGTCGCCGCCTGATAGCAGGCATATTCTTGGCACTGACAATTTCGGAAGGGACGTATTTTCCAGGATAATGGCGGGAGGAAGAAATTCTATCATTCTTGCCGTATGCACTGTCGCATGCGCCGCGGCAGCCGGGTGCGTTCTTGGGCTTTTCGCGGGTTTTATCGGGGGAATTGCGGGAGAGGCGGTAATGAGGATAATCGACACGTTAAGTTCTTTTCCCGGAATTGTTCTTGCCCTTTTGCTTGTCGCTGTAATGGATAACAGCCAATTTTCGCTTTTTACCGCGCTTTTTATTCTTTTTATACCAAGCTACACCCGCGTTATGCGCACAGGCGCCATGCAGTACAGAGCGTCTGTTTTTATCCAGGCCGAGCGCGCGCTGGGCGCCGGATTTTTTCGCATAACATTTGTTCATATACTGCCCAATCTGGCGCCTTCCCTGCTTTCCGCCTCGGTGCTTGGGCTGTCAAACGCCATCCTTGCCGAAGCGGCGATGAGTTACCTTGGAATGGGCATTCAGCCTCCCGAACCTTCATGGGGAAGGATGTTAAATGAATCACAGGCATGGTTTTTTAACGCTCCGTGGTGCGCGCTTTCTCCGGGTATTTTTATCATGCTGACAGTAATCGCGTTTCATCTGCTTGGAGAAGGAATAAGACGGGGATTTGGAGGGCGGCGTGGCTTGCTTGCTTGAAGTAAACGGTCTTTCAACTGCGGCGGAAAGAAACGGAAAATATTATAAAATACTCGATAACATCAGTTTTAATATTGAGGAAGGCGAAGCGCTTGGGCTTGCGGGGGAATCAGGGTGCGGAAAGAGCATGACTGCACTGTCAATTGTCAATCTTCTGCCTGCGGCAGTGAAAAGTCAAAGCGGCGAAATTATTTACAGGGGACGGAATTTAATTCCTCTTACAGAAAAAGAAATGCGCCCTGTAAGGAGAAAGGAGATTTCCGTAGTTTTCCAGGAAGCAAGGCAGTCGCTCAACCCGCTAATGAGAATTGGAAAACAGATTACAGAAACGCTGATACTCTGCGGCCAAAAAAAAAGCAGACAGGAAATGAAAAGCAGGGTTCTCAATGCGCTTGAGCTTTTTGGTTTTGACAATCCGCAAAAAACCTACGACTCGTATCCGCATCAGCTGTCAGGCGGAATGTGCCAGCGCGTAATGACAATTATCGCCGCGATTGGCAATCCCCGCCTTTTGCTGGCTGACGAGCCTTCCAGTTCCCTTGATGAAGAAAGCCAGAACCGCATCCTTTGCGAGCTTGCAGGCATGAACAGGAATCAAAAAACATCCATGTTGATAATATCGCACGATCTTTCGATTATAAGGAAATTCTGCACTCGTTTTCTTGTAATGTACGCAGGAAAAATAGTCGAACAGGGTCCGGCTCAATCCCTTTTTAACCCCCTTCACCCATATACAAAAGCATTAACAGATGCGATTCCCGGCAGAAACAAACGGGGAAAAAACCTGGAAAATATACCCGGTAAAGTCCCGTCAATAGAGGATAATTTAAGCGGCTGCCCTTTTGCGCCGCGCTGCCCGAAAGCGAAAAATATCTGTTTTGTAAATTTTCCGCCGAGGACAGGAACCGTCCATACAGTTCATTGTTTTTTGCATGAAAGAGAGGTTAACAATGAATGAAAATATTGATCTGTTGTCTGTACAGAACGTATCCAATATATACACAGACCGCAGGTACGGGCTTTTCGGAAGAAAAGAACTGAAACCTGTTTTAAAAAATATTAATCTGAAAATAAAAAACGGCGAAATTTTCGGCTTGACAGGCAAATCAGGATGCGGAAAAACCACACTCGCCCGCTGCATTCTTGGCCTGACAGATTACGACGGTGAGATTTATCTTAACGGACAACTGCAGTCCAGCCATTACAGGAGCGGCACAGCAAAACAAAGAGCGGAAAAAATTCAAATTGTGTTTCAGGAACCGGGCGCGTCATTAAACCCGGTAAAAAAAATCGGCTGGTTAATGGAAGAACCGCTTGTTATTCACAAAAAACTATCTCCCGCGCAGAGGACCCTGATAACGGACGACATACTTCTGCGCGTCGGCCTTGACAGATCATACAAAACCCGCGGCGTTCATGAACTTTCCGGCGGGCAAAAACAGCGAGTCTGCATCGGACGCGCCCTGATTTTAAAACCGCAGCTTTTAATCGCTGACGAAGCGATCAGCGCCCTTGACGTGTCAGCCGGCGCGCAGATACTCAACCTTTTCAGCGAACTGCGCAAGTATCACGGACTGAACATCCTGTTTATTTCGCATAACAAAGACGCCGTGGAGTACCTATGCGACAGGGCCGCGGTAATGGAACAGGGAAGGATCGTTAATGCTTTAGACTTAAACGGTGAAGATTAAAACAAGAAAAAACAAAAATTAATAATTACTTGCCGCTAATTATCCTGAGTAACTTTCCAGAAGTTCAATAATGCATTTAAGGTCCTTTACCGTGTCCAGATACGCGTACTCCCCGCTTGCGTCCCCGTATTTTCCCTGCTGAACGCATTTTATCCCGTCTTTCCCGCAGGCTTCCAGTATCTTTTCCATGCCGTTAACGCTGAACGCTATATGGTGAATCCCCTCGCCTTTCCTGTCAAGAAAATCCTGCCATGTGCTTTTTTCGCCGTTAGGCTCAATCAGCTCAAGCTGCATATTATTCCCGGCTTCAAAAAACGCCATTTTACATTTTGTTTTGGGAGCGCCTTTTCCTTTGTACCTTGTCTGGGTTACTTTGTAATCTCCGGATTCAACAGTAGCTGGCACATCCACGCCGAAAAAAGCGGCCCATTTCTTTTTTGTTTTTTCCACATCCTTTACAATTAAACCAACCTGAATGACCGCGTTTGTTTTTATTAATCCTGACATGATAAACTCCTGATAAAGATTTGTGATATAATAAATAATAAAACTAATTTCTGAAACTGTGAATAGGAGCTGGTATTCTTCCGCCCCGGTTTATAAAGGCGTCGCTTTTCGCGGCGTTAACCGCCATTATGGGAGAGCCGCCCAAAAGTCCGCCGAACTGCGCCCAATCGCCGGCTTTTTTTCCTGGAACGGGAATTACGCGCACCGCGGTGGTTTTGTTGTTTACCATGCCAATCGCCATCTCATCGGCGATAATCGCCGCGATTGTCGCCGCAGACGTATCTCCGGGAAGGGGAATCATGTCCAGTCCGACAGAACAGACGCATGTCATCGCTTCCAGTTTATCAAAGGTGATGGAGCCTCTCTTTACCGCTTCCACCATGCCCTCGTCTTCCGAAACCGGAATAAATGCGCCGGAAAAGCCGCCGACATGCGTAGAGGCCATTATGCCGCCTTTTTTTACCATATCTGTCAGCAGGGCAAGCGCCGCTGTTGTCCCGTGCGTACCGGCGGCTTCAAGACCCATTTCTTCAAGAATACGCGCCACAGAATCGCCGACTGCCGGAGTCGGCGCGAGGGATAGATCCAGTATGCCGAATGGCACACCGATGCGCCTGGCCGCTTCCATGCCGACAAGCTGCCCCATGCGGGTAATCTTGAAAGCTGTCTTTTTAATGGCGTCAGAGAGCGCGTCAAAATTTTCACCCCGGCAGTTTTCCAGCGCGGCTTTTATTACGCCGGGACCCGAAACGCCCACATTGAGCGCGCTTTCCGCTTCCGAGGGCCCGTGGAACGCGCCCGCCATAAACGGATTGTCCTCCGGCGCGTTGCAGAACACAACCAGTTTCGCGCAGCCAATACCGTCCCGCGCAGATGTCGCTTCCGCGGTTTTTTTGATTATTCTTCCCATAAGGGCGACCGCGTCCATGTTAATCCCGCTCTTTGTAGCCGCGACATTAACGGAAGCGCATACCCTCTCTGTGCGCGAAAGGGCGTCCGGCAAAGACATAATCAGTTTTTCATCGCCGCCTGACATCCCCTTTTGGACAAGCGCGGAAAATCCGCCGATAAAATCAACTCCAAGTTCCCTGGCGCAGTCATCAAGCGTCTGGGCGAAGAGCGTGTAATCATCCTCGCCGCAGGAAGAAGCCACAATAGCGACAGGAGTAACAGAAATTCTTTTATTAATGATCGGAATGCCGTATTCGGTTTCAATGTCACAGCCTGTTTTTACAAGAGGACCGGCTACACGCAGCAGTTTTTCCCTTATTTTTCTGCGCGAGGCCTCTCCTGTCTCTCCCGCGCAATCCAGAAGGGAGATACCAAGCGTAATGGCGCGGATATCCAGTTTGTAGCGCAAAAACATATCAACGGTTTCTTTTATCTCAAACGGCGTAAACAGCATATATTATATCCGGTGCATGGCGGAAAATACCTTTTCATGCATCAGACTGATGCTTACTCCCAATGTTTCACCAAGCGCCGCAAGTTCGCCCTTTACCTCTTCCAGAGGTTTTGAACACAGTGAAAGATTCACCATCATCATCATTACAAAATTTCTGCTTAAAACAGTCTGTGAAATATCTTCGATATTGATATCACGATCCGCGAGAAACGCCGAGACCTTCGCGATTATTCCTACTTTATCGCCGCCTACTACGGTAATTATCGCGTTCATAAACTCCTCAAAATCCTTTCAGCTTCTGACTTGCCTGAATAATTGGGATTACGGCTTAAAAGATCCTGCAAATACCTTTTCGCGTCTACGCTTCTTCCCAGAGTTACGCATGTCATTCCCAGTTCAAACATCGCGTCCCAGTTATCGGGCGCAAGGCGAAGAAGCGAGAGATAGGAAGTCATCGCTTTTTCAAGTTCTCCCGCTCCGGCGTAAGCGCGGGCCAGATTGAACTGCACAGTCGGATCATTATGCCTTGCAGCCAACGCGCGCTCATAATGAACAATACTGTAAGACCAGTTTTCCTGTTTCGCGTAAACCGCGCCAAGATTGTTGTTCACCTCAAAATTGGAAGGCTCAACCGCGTACGCCTCGTTAAGATAATATATAGCTTCATTGAAATTATTGTTTGAAAGATAAATTGTGCCAAGATTTATCCTTGGACGCAGATATCTGGCGTCAATGGAAGCGGCGGTTTTGTACGCCGAAATTGCCTGATCAACGCCGCCTGACGCCTCGCAGACAAGTCCAAGGGTGTACATATAAACCGCATTGGTCGGACTGCTGTCAACCGCGCTTTTCGCGAAGGCAATGGCTTCCGTATGCTTTTTCAGTTCCATTTTTACGACTGCCATGTTGTAATTGGTCTGAGGATTCGCGGGATCAATCTGAACCGCCCTTGCAAAGAAATTTTCAGCTTCCTTAAAATTTCCGGCATAGCTGTGAACCGCTCCTATTTCGCATAACGTATTGTAATCATTGGGATTGAGCTGCAATACTCTGGTAAAGGCGCTGAGCGCTCCTTTGGCGTCACCCTTTGCCGCAAGAAGCCTTCCAATTTCACGGTGCGCGACTACATAATCGTCTTTAACAGCCGTAGCCTGCCTGTATGCCGCCAGAGCGTCATCGGGACGGTTCATCAGGCGCAATGTACCGCCGAGATTGTACCATGCCGGTTCAAAATTGGGATTTATTTTTACAGCGTTCTGGAACGAATCGCGCGCTTCCTGATATCTTCTTGCGACAAACAATGAACGGCCAAGATCGTGGGCGTAAATGAAATTATTGGGATCAAGACGCGCGGCTTCGCGAAAAGCGGTTATCGCCCTGTCGTTCTGATTTGAATCGCGGGCTATTTTTCCAAGAGTATAATGCGGCAGGGCCTGTGAAGGGTCCTTCTGTATGGCGTCATTTGCAAGAGCCAGCGCCTTGGAAGAAGCCTCTTTTGCGCCCGCTGTATTGGGGTTGCGCGAACTGTAATCGTAGTACGCTTCGGCCATGTCCGCGAGCTTTTGCGACTCGTAACGGTCTTCCCCGGCGGGGATTTCCTTTCGCGCCTCGGCGAAAATTCTATCCGCCGCTTCAAGATCATTCGCGGCCAGCCTGGCTTTTCCGTCCGCGATCATATCGTTTACCTTGCGCATCTTTTCCTGCAGTTCGCGTGACGCTTTGGCCAGTTCATCATCCTGCGCCTTTTTACGGGCAGCTTCCGCATCTGCGGCGGCTTTTGCCCGCGCGGCTTCTTCGTCTGCGGCGGTTCTTGTTTCTTCTGTCATCCTGCGCTGATTGGAGGAAGCGATATCGCGGCGCTGTTCTTCAAGCAGCCGGCGCTGCGCTTCCATAAGCGCATCGGCTTCGCTCCTGCGATCCCGCCTTAGTATCTGCTGCTGCATTTCCAGGGCTTCTTTATCATCGGGATTTTCAATTAATATCCTGTCAAGAAGATCCAAAGCGCGATCGTATGCTTCGGCGTCCATATAACTTTGGGCAAGCTTTAAGGTATTTGCCCTTCTCGCGTCAGCAGTTGTATCAGCCGAAGCGTCAATCATGGTCAAATCTGATTCGGAATTTTTAATTCCTTCATCAGAGTTCTTTCCCCCGAAAATGAAAAAAATTATCACTCCAGCGGCAATCAGCACAGCCAGCCCTGCTCCTGAAGTAATAATTATTTTTTTTTGCTTTTCAGTCATTATCCCTCCCAGCCTGAAAAATATTTCAGTTTTTTATCAGTGAAGCTCAAATTCTCCGTCATAATTTTCCACACTCTCTGCCCCCGATGATATGCCCTGGCTTGCGTCAGCCGCCGATTGAAGCGA
Organism: Treponema sp.; assembly: GCA_031256445.1. Taxonomy (GTDB): domain Bacteria; phylum Spirochaetota; class Spirochaetia; order Treponematales; family Breznakiellaceae; genus WQXQ01. The sequence continues at coordinate 16,793 of JAIRQN010000029.1, forward strand.
AGCGGAAACAGAGTCAAGAAGTTTCTTCCTTTCTTCGGCAAGTCTGCGCTCTTCTTCTTCCGCAAGCAGCCTTTTCCTTTCTTCCGCCGCGAACTCCGCGCGAATTATCGCTACAAGCTGCTCAATCTGCCCGCGCTGGTCTGAACGGGGCTGCAGGGCAAGATACTGTTCATAATCCGTAACGGCAGTACGCAGGTTTCCGGCTTTTATACGCGTGTTTGCCCTGCCCAAATACGCTCTGGAATAAACCGCGTCAAAACCGATGGCCTGACTGTAGAACTGCTCGGCCGATTCCATATCTCCCTTTTGAAAATAAACATTTCCCAAATTATTTGCAATATTGGCGGAATGATTTCCGGCGTTCGGCAATCCGCGCCTGTATACGGCGATAGCCTCGTCGGCCTTTTGCATCTGCTCATACGCAATTCCCAGATAAAGACAGGCGGTTATATTGGCAGGATTATCAACAAGCGCGTTTTCAAGGAAAACAACAGCTTCGCCGGGCTTATTTTGTAAAAAAAGTTCTTCTCCCCTTGAAAAATTCGACTGCCCATGACAAAAAACCGCAAAAAACAACCCAATGCAAATAAAAACAGGTTTTTTCAATATAAATACCTTCCCTTATACATACAATATAAGTTAAAATAGAACCGTAGTATATGCCTTTTTTATGGCATATATTATATTTATCGACAAAAAAGGCGGGAGCATTGAAAATACTCTGTATTTCAGATCAAATTGATCCGCAGGTATACTCGCCGCAGATTAAGGAGCGGTTTTCTGATGTAGACCTCATTCTGAGCGCGGGGGATCTTCCCCTCAATTACCTTGATTTTATTATATCAACGCTGAACAAGCCATTGTTTTTTGTTTTTGGGAATCATCATACAAATGATTTGAAATTTTTTAAAAATATCTGGAATTACCCTTTGATTGAAGAAGAAGAAAGACATTCGTTTTACTGCGGCGCAATTCATATGGGATCAAAAGTCAGGACTGAGGGGAATTTTATACTTGCCGGTCTTGGCGGGTGCATGTGGTATAATAACGGCATCAATCAATTCACCGATTTTCAGATGTTTATAGAGGCAGTGAAACTAATCCCAAAACTGTTATGGAACCGCGTTTTTCACGGACGCTACCTTGATGTGCTTTTAACGCACGCGCCGCCTCTGGGAATACATGACAAAAAAGACAGGTGTCATTCAGGTTTTAAAACTTATTTATGGTTTATGAAAACATTTAAACCTAAATTTTTGGTTCACGGGCATGTTCATCTTTATGATTTATGCGATGAGAGGAGCACTAAATGGGAAAGCACAGTCGTGATTAACGCTTACAGTCATTATATATTGGAATTTGGCAGTTAGATTATGAATATAGATGTGGAAATAAACGCGGTAACACAGCAGGCGTCTTCTGATTTTACACGGGCGAGGGGCAAGGCGATTCTTTCGCAGCTTGCGCATTTTTTAAATAACGACAGAAACAAACTTCTTTCTTTTCATGATGTGAAAGATATTTTAAAGCCAAGAAATGAAGTATACAGGGGGAACCAGACAGTTCCCATAAAGTTGATCGTCGGCAGCGAAGGCAGGTATCACGATTTTAACAAATATTTCCTGCCGAACAGGGAACATTTGCGCCACCGCTGGCAAAGAGTCGATGAAGCCCATATCAAGGATGTTATTCTTCCGCCAATTCAGTTATACGAAATAGGGGGAGTTTATTTTGTCCGCGACGGAAATCACAGGGTATCAGTCTCGAAAATGCAGGATGTGGAATTCATAGACGCCGAAGTAATCAGCCTTACGACGGAGATTAACATAAAACCTTCAATGACTACTGACGAATTGCGGGACGCGCTGATTATTTACGAAAAAAGCATTTTTTACAATGAGACCTTTTACGGCGATCTTACAGAAGACTGGGACATGAACTTCAGCTCTCCGGGAAGATACGATGTTATCTATAACCATATTCTTGTTCATAAATATTATCTTAATGAAAGCACAGAAGAGGAAATACCCTATAATGACGCCCTTGTTTCATGGTATAACAATGTGTATTATCCGATAATCGCAATAATAAGGGAACAGTGGCTGTTAGCCAATTTTCCGGGAAGAACGGAAGCGGATCTTTATGTCTGGATTGTAAAGCACTGGGATTTTTTAAAGAAAAAATACGGCGTATACCCGCTTTCAAAAGCCGCCTGGGATTTTTCCAGAAAATACGGACAGAGCCAGGGAAGTTCCCTGCGTCTTCTGGCATTGCTTGTAAACAGAATATTGAAATTCGGATAAGGTATGGCTGTTTTATCGATCCAATCGCATGTGGTATTCGGCTACGCGGGAAACACCGCCGCGGTCTTTCCCCTTCAAAGGCTTGGCCGCGAAGTATGGGCAATCAATACAGTGGAATTTTCCAACCACACGGGATACGGCGCGCACAGGGGCAAAGTCCTTGAAGCCGGTCTTGTGTCTGAACTTGTCACCGGGCTTGAGGAAAGAGGCGTTCTCGGCCGCTGCGAAGCCGTCCTTTCCGGCTATCTTGGAGACGCGGCGGCGGGAGAGGCGGTTATTGACGCCGTAAAAAAAACGCGCGCGAAGTCGCCGGGAGTCCTGTACTGCTGCGATCCTGTAATGGGCGACACAGGACGCGGTTTTTATGTTAAAAGCGGCATACCGGAGATGTTCAAAAATGAACTTGTTCCGTTAGCTGACATCGTATGCCCGAATCAGTTCGAGATGGAAGCCCTGACAGGCGTTAAAACGGAAACCCTGCGCGATGCCGTAAAAGCGGTTGACATGCTTCATGAAGCGGGGCCTTCCGTTGTTCTTGTAACCAGTTTCAGGGAAACGGACGGGGAAATAGGCATGCTTGCGTCGGATAAAAAAAACATTTTTAAAATCTCCACTCCGGAACTGCCGCTTGGCGGCGGCGTTGCGGGCACAGGAGACATGACCACGGCTGTTTTTCTGTCCCGATATCTTGAAGAGGGGAATATTCAATCGCCGGACAGTTATCAGCTTGAAAAAGCCCTTGAACTGTGCACAGCGTCCGTTTACGGGGTTTTGGAGGCAAGTTACAATGAATCAATTACGGAAAACAGTATGCCTGTCGAACTTAATTTTATAAAATCACAGAATGAACTGGTTTCTCCTTCACTATTTTTCAAGGCGGTAAGAATCGGTCGGTGAAAACAAAAAACGGCGGCGATTGGGCGAAAAACAGCCCTTACGGTTTCTATTTTGACTTTATAGCTCCCAAAGCCGACCGTTACAAGATACTTCTTGAATGTATAAATTCGCTTAACCTTAACAGCGCGGTTATTCCGGTCGCCGGGAACAGGCACATATTTATTTTCCCTTCGGGGCAGAAATCTCTCCGCTCGGCGGGGGGCATTTTCCCTTTCAGGAACCAAAGCCCGTATTTATTCTCGGCCCATTACGATCGCGTAAAGGACAGTCCCGGCGCGAATGACAACAGCATTGCTGTTTTTCACCTGCTTAAAGCCGCTTCGCTGCTGCCCGGATCAAGCCCGTGGATGATTGTTTTTACAGACAAGGAAGAACTCAGCCCGGGCGAAAGCCTTAAAGAACAAGGCTCCTATTCCCTTGCTGAAAAACTTAAATCATGGGGTCTTGAAAAAACGAAAGTGTATAATTTTGACGCATGCGGCGCAGGCGGCGCTTTGATAATTTCCACAACAACAGATCTGATTCTAAAAGACAGCGAAAGCGAATATATGCGGCTGGTAAGAAAAAACATAAAACTTATGCGCGATCATGCTTTTAATACGGCAAGCCTTCTTCAGTTTGACAAGGTAATGTTCGCGCCGACTCCTTTTTCAGACGACATAGGTTTTTTGCGCGCCGGCCTTGCGTCACAGACAATAACCATGCTTCCCGAAAATGAAGCGCGACAGTATGAAGAACTCCTTCGCAGCCGGGACGATTTTGCGGATCTTCTTTTGTCCGGCGGCCTGCGCTCACAAAGCGAGCGCCGGCTTCTTCCTGAAACATGGAGAAGCCTTAACAGCCCATCTGACAGCCCATCGCGCCTTACGCCGGTTCATTTTGAACAGACAGTGCGTTTTATTGTGCAGTTGACAAAGAGCGGCTAATTTATTAACAGCCTGCTGTACGCTTCCAGCGCGTCATCGCCGAAATTGCCGGAAAGAACTTTTTTTGTCAGAATTTTACCCAGTTGCACTCCCTCCTGATCAAAACTGTTAACATTCCAGACAAACCCCTGGAACATAACCTTGTTTTCAAAGTGGGCAAGGAGGCTGCCAAGAGACGCGGGAGTAAGTTTTTTTCCGTATATCAGGCTGGATGGCCTGCCGCCAGGAAACTCTTTGTTTTTGTCTTCGCTGTCCTGTCCCTTGGCGAACGCGACAATCTGGGCGGCGAGATTTGCGGCCAGCTTGGTCTGGCTTACGGAACTGTCCACCGTTATGTCATCATTGCGCTGACTTTCCAGAAAACCGATAAACTGAAGCGGAACAATCCCTGTGCCCTGATGCAAAAGCTGATAGAACGAGTGCTGCCCGTTTGTACCCGGTTCGCCGAAAATCACAGGACCGGTCTGATAATTAATGTTTTCTCCGCTGCGGTTTACGCGCTTACCGTTTGACTCCATATCCATCTGCTGAAGATGTGCGGGAAAACGCGAAAGCGCCTGACTGTATGGCAGAACCGCCGTGTACGGATAATTCAAAAAGTTGCGCTCCCAAACGCCTATAAGCGCGTCAAGCAAGGCCGCGTTTTCAAGAATATTTTCATTAAGGGCAAGAGCGTCCGCTTCGGCGGCTCCTGAAAGGAACTCCCCAAAAACTTCCGGCCCGAAGGCAAGCGACAGCACGCAGCCTCCCACCGCCGACGATGACGAATAACGGCCGCCGATATAATCGTCAATGTAAAACGAATCGAGATACGCGCTGTTACGCGCAAGAGGGCTGGTTTCGCTTGTTACGGCAATCATGTGCCTGCTTGGATCAAGCCCCGCTTTTAAAAGTTTGTCTTTTACAAAAAGCTCGTTTGACAGCGTTTCCTGCGTTGTCCCGCTCTTTGAAACCAGAATGAAAAGACTCTTTTCAAGAGGAGAAGATGCGATAACCTGTGACGCGTCATCGGGGTCTACATTGGAGATAAATTCAGCGTTAAGCCGCTTTTTGCCGGCCGTCTGCGCCCAGTTTTTAAGAGCGAGATAAAGAGCGCGCGGTCCAAGATCGGAACCGCCGATGCCTATCTGAATCACCGTGGTAAAAGAATCGCCTTTTGAACCCTTGAATTTGCCCTGATGAACTGCGTCCGCAAAACTGCAAAACCGCGCAAGTTCCCTGCGGTAAAAATCGCCGATATTTTTTCCGTCTTCTATGACAGGCTGCCCAAGCTCTCCGCGCGAAAGATGGTGCAGCACCTTGCGCTTTTCGCCTGTGTTCATAATTTCTCCGTTCAGCAGGGCTTTGTACTTGGCGATTAGCTCCTGCTCATTGGCAAGTTCCTGTAATAACAGAACAGCTTCGTCATTAACCGCTTTTGCGGCCCATGAATACTTAAGACCTGCCGCCATTGGAGTAACGCAGGCCGCTACCCTTTTCGCGTTAAGCATAGCCCGAAAATTAAAACTTGCTTTCCCTGAAGACTGCGCCGGAAGCATCGCCGCAAAATCCGCAAGTTTTTTATAGACCGGCATTTTATCGAAATTAACATATTTCATATTCTTCTCCTTTTGGTTTCTTTTATAACATTAGTGTAACATAATTTAAAAAATAATGCGCGCATTATGGAATAAAATTTATATTAATAACAGCTACTTCACTGTTGGTGCCAATCCTCAGAGGCGGCCCCCAAATGCCCGCGCCGGATGTTACAACCGCCTGCATGGTTCCTCCCTTCCAATAGCCATAATGAACAGCTCCCGCTTTTTTAAACATTCGCTTTGTAACCAAATTCGCCGGAAAAAGCTGCCCTTTATGGGTATGCCCGCTGAAAAGAAGATCCACCCCCGCCTTTTCGTTCTGCGGAAAACTCACAGGCTGATGATCGAGCATAATAACAGTCCCATTTATACCCTCGCACAGTTGTGAAGGAGACATACGCTGCGCTTTCATGCCGATAGGACGGGCATCCCTGCGTCCGGCTATATAAAGATTTTCCCGCACTTCGCGAACTTCATCCTGAAGCAGAATAATTTCCGCTGTTTTTAAAATCTCCGTTATCCTTTCTGTTCCTGCCCCGCTCAGGCTCATTCGGTCAATATCATGATTGCCAAGGCAGGCGTAAACGCCTAACGGAGCTTTAATTCTTTTTAAACCGGAAATTACGCCCTGCAAATCGTCAACGGCATCCAGATTGCCGTCAAAAATATCCCCCGCGATGCAAACCATGTCGGGTTCTGTCCGGTTTATTTTTTCGGCTACTCTGTTTACCCACGATTTTCCAATGGTTGAACCGATATGCAAATCTGATATTAACGCAATACGAATGCCGCTTCCTTCCCCCTTAAGGGAAAGTTCGTAATTAACGACTTTAACCGAACGCGCATGGATTACGCCAGCGGCAATTAACAGAAAACATATTAAAAAGGAAGCGCCTGTAGTGAATATTTTAATATTCTGGATTTTTACGCCAAAAAGCGGCAAAAACAGCCTTACAAGATCGGATAATGCAAGCAGCAAAAGCATATACAGAAGAACCGCCATCCAGTAGGAGCCCATATTCTTCACAAAGAAAATGTTATGACGCAGCAGATTTACCAAAACCATCGCGCAGGACAAAGCCGCAAACGGTATCCAGAATGCGATAGCGCTCATTCCCGGCGCGAAATAACGTATTAAACCGTATAACCTTGCGCCGATATAAAAGCAAATACCGGAATAAACCAAAAAGACTACAGGACTAAAGAATAAAAAACGCATTATTTAATGATTATCATATTTTCGGTTTAAAAGCAAGAAAATGATTGTTAAGAACTCTCGCAGAGGCATTAAAGACGCACAGGTATATGATATAATTGAATCATTGCAAGGAGGTAAAAATGAGATCACTTGTAACCATTCAGAAAGTAAGAGCTGTCAGCCAGATACCGGAATCGGATTTTCTTGAACTTGCCCATGTTATGGGCTGGCAATGCGTTGCCAAAAAGGGCGAGTTTAAAGAAGGAGATTTGGGCGTTTATTTTGAGGTTGACAGTTTTCTCCCGATAGACGAGCGTTATGAATTTTTACGCGCTTCTTCATTCCGGGATAATGCAGATAACGGGCAGGGCTTCAGAATAAAAACAATGAGAATGCGCGGACAGTTATCGCAGGGACTCTTGCTGCCGCTTGAAAAATTTCCTGAGTTGGCAGACTTTCAGGAAGACTGCCTTCAGGAAGGCTGCCTTAAAGAGGGCTTCGATGTAACAGAAAAATTAAATGTTAAAAAATGGTACATTCCCGAAACATCAAACCCGGGCGGTACGATTATCGGAGAACGCCCTTACGGTATTCCCGCGTCTGACGAAATCCGCATACAGTCCGCGCTTGAACTGCTCGGCGAGCTTAAAGGAAAGCCGTATTACATCACAACAAAAATGGACGGCACTTCCGGAATTGTTTATTTTATCGACGGAAAAATTGGCTGCTGCTCAAGGAACAAGGAAATAAAAGACGAGGAGGACGCTCTTTACTGGCTGCCTGTTTATAAATACGGTTTAAAAGAAAAATTCGCCAGGCTGTATAGCGAAGCTAAGCTGCATAGCGAAGCCAGGCTGCATGGCGATACCATGCCCGGCAGGAATATCGTGCTTACAGGCGAAATTTGCGGCCCCGGTATACAGAGAAACAAACTGCGGTTAGGTGCAATTGAATGGTACGTTTTTGACGTAAAAGATGTTGATACCAACAGGTATCTTTCCTACGATGACGCCGCCGCGTTATGCGCAGGGCTTGGGCTTCAAACCGTCCCTCTTGAAGAGCGCGGCGAAGCGTTCGACTACTCTCTCGATACATTGCTTGAAAAGGCGAGAGGCAAATACCCAGGCGGTTTAGATAAAGAAGGAATTGTAGTGCGCTCCAGCGCATCCCCAAAAGCCATATCGTTTAAAGTTTTAAATAACGACGCGCTCTTAAAGGAGAAGGATTAGGGTCACGACATCGCAGGAGCGCCCTGCGGGCGAATTTCACCCCTGCATGGCCGATTAACCAGAAACCCCTCAGTCCGCGCTGTTCAATTTTTCCCATGCAGCGCGGGCGGCTTCCTGCTCCGCGCTTTTTTTGTTACGGCCTGTTCCCGAACCGTAAACCGCATCTCCTATATGCACTTCCATCCAAAAAATACGGTCGTGCTCTGGACCGGTTCTTTTAACCAGGATATATTCAGGGTAACAGCGGAACTGCCGCTGACAGTACTCCTGCAAAAGCGATTTGTAATCTTTATGGTAATCGGCGCCTGTTACTTTATCTATTTCCGGTTTAATGCAGCGGCCCACAAAATCACAGGCTGCTTTATAACCGGAATCCAAAAACAACGCGCCTATAAGCGCTTCCATAGCGTCTGCCAGAATTGTTTTTTTATTCCTGCCGCCTGAATGCTCTTCTCCTTTTCCCAGCAGCAGCATTTCATCAATTTTTAAGTCATGCGCAATCCCGGAAAGAATGTCTTCTGAGACAACAACCGCTTTTATTTTTGCAAGATCTCCTTCGCTTTTATCATTAAATGACCTGTACAAAAGCGAAGCGCATACCGCGCCCAGAATGGAATCACCCAGGAATTCAAGACGTTCATTATTGGTTTTACTGCCGTCCGCGCGCTGCTGCATTTCATTGGAAACTGAACGATGCATAAAGGACAGGTTCAGAAGATCTGTATTTTTAAATTTAAAACCGGCGGCTTTTTGAAATACCGCCAGTTTTTTCTTTCTTTCCGGACTGAGAGTGTTTTTATTTTTGCTGGGATTTAATAAACTCGTATGCGTCCTTTACAGTCTCAAATTCATTTGCTTTTTCATCAGGAATGTTTATGCCCATTTCTTCCTCGATAGCATAGACCAGTTCATAGGTATCAAGGCTGTCAGCGCCCAAATCCTGACGGAACGAGGCTTCCATTGTGATTTTTCCCTCATCAACTTCGAGTTTCTCCGCGATAAGTTTTTTCATTTTTTCAAATAATTCGTCCATTTTCTCTCCCCTTAATTAGACTTTTGAATCAGGTACAATAACCTGCTTACCCCTGTAATGACCGCACTTGGAGCATACACGGTGTAAAAGAACCTTGTTGCCGCAGGTACCGCATTCTATCATTGTAGGTTCGGTAAGCTTCATGTTAATGGACTGCCGACGGCGCGTCCTTGCTTTTGACGTTTTTCCTCTTGGTACTGCCATAATCTAACCTCTCTAATATTACATATTGAATATACCAAAAATCCATTACCATGTCAAGACAGTTAACAGACTTTTGTCAAAATAAAATTAATTACTAATGAATAGCTTAATAAAGCGAACAATAATACAGGTTCTTAATTATTAACTCCTACCCGCTAAATATACTTTTCTTTCAATGCTTTGGCAACCAGAGGAGGCACCATACTATGCAGATCTCCGTTAAAAGACGCTAATTCTTTAATGGAAGACGAGCGTATTACAAAATATTCGGGATCCGTTGTCATAAAAATAGTCTCAATCTGCGGGTCGAGCGTCTTATTCATCATTGAAAGTTCAAATTCATATGAAAAGTCCTCCAGACCGCGGACTCCCCTGATTAGCAGTTTAATGCCCATTCTGTGCAAAAAATCAACAACGAGGCAATCGCATACAGTAACTGTCACATTTTTCAAATCTTTTACAAGTTGTTGAATCATGGAAGCCCGCTCCTGGGCGGAGAAAAGGTACTTTTTCTGCTTGTTTTCCGCAATGATGATAATAAGTTCGTCAAAAATACCCGCCGCGCGCTGAATAATATTAATATGTCCGGATGTCGGAGGGTCAAATGAACCCGGGAAAGCCGCTTTCATATTGAGTCTATACTAGCAAAGTTATAAAAAAAAATCAATATCGGGCAGTCCCTATAATAAAATTGACATTTTTAGCCAAGTAATATATATTAAATTTTATGGAAAACAAGAAAATATACATGCCGTTTGTTATGGTATTTGTTTTATTTATTTCTTGTACCTCAAATACGCAGCCTGTGGAAACAACCGCAGCCGTTGCAGAACCCGTAAAAGATACCGCAGCCGTTACAGAGCCCGTAAAAGATACCGTAGCCGTTACAGAGCCCGTAAAAGATACCGAAAAAAAACCAGCGCCTGAAGTAGTCGTCCTTGAAGCTCCGGAGGTTAAGACGGACGTAATAATCGAAGAGTATTTTGATCCTGACTCCATTACCGAAGAACAGTTTATTTTAACCAAAATAGACGTACAGCATTTTATCGAAGAGTTAAATCAGGCAATAAGAAACAGAAATTATCAGGCATGGAAAGCGGCGTTATCGCAGGAATATTTTGATGAACTTTCCTCAAAGGAAAATCTTAAGCTGATTTCAGAACTGCCTGCGATGAAAACCCGGAAAATAGTTTTAAAAACGCCGCAGGATTATTTTATTCATGTCGTTGTGCCGTCCAGGGCAAACAGCAGGGTTGATGATATTGAATTTATAGGGGAACACAGGGTTAAGGCATTCACAATAAATACAAACAGAGCCGGCCGTGAAGTCAAGCTCCGTTTATATGATCTAGAAGTATTTGATGATAAATGGAAAATTATTAACTAAAGGAGAATTGTATGTTTTCATTCAAGCGTTTATCCGTCCTCTTGATTATGGCTGTTTTCGCCGTATCAATCGTCGCCGCTCAGAATAATTCCAAAAGGGAGATGTCTGTAGAGGAATCTTATTTACAGGAATCCATAGAGATGATGATTATCCGGGAAACTATAAGGTCCAACAGCAGGGATTCAAAAATTATAGGCCTTGGTTATATTAGCGAAGCAATAAACAGGGGAAGCACAAATGATGAAATCAGGCAGATACTACAGGAGCTTGCTCTGGAAGGCACCAGTTCAATTACTAGGGAAAATGGACGGGTAGTCAATAATTATCCTGATATAAGACGGCAGGCTGTAAAATATCTGGGACAGCTTGGAACTGAAGAAGCAAAAAGCTCGCTTCTTACAATATGCCAGGTTGAAAGTGAACCCATGGTGCTTCAGGAAGTTATTAAATCCCTGGGCGAAATCGGCACAAACGAAAATAATGAAACAATTGAGCTAATTGTCTGGATTGTCAAAAAATTCGACAATACAAAACCTGATAATCTTTTGGCCATTGCAACAATCGAAGCTATTGAAAAAATCTCTAAAAATAATAATGTCGGATTTAACTCGCATGCTATCCAGCTTCTTCTTCGTTTTACGGAAGGCCCGTATGCAAAATCCGTTCAGGAAAGGGCGAAACAATCAATAGCCGGTTTGCGCAGTAACAACTAATAAATAAATTCCTGCCGGAGCGATGTTCCTTGATTTCCTGTTCAACCAGAAACGGAAAAAAGTATTCGCTCTGGTTGGAGAAAGCGGCACCGGAAAAAGTTTCCGCGCCAAATTAATAGCTCATAAATACGGAATTGATTTAATAATAGACGACGGTCTTTTAATCAGGGACAACCGTATTCTGGCGGGACATTCCGCGAAAAAAGAAAAAACGTTTATTGCCGCGGTAAAAGTGGCTTTATTTGACGAAAAATCGCACAGAGACGATGTAGCGCGCAGGCTGCAAAACGAAAAATACAAACGAATACTCGTATTGGGCACATCGGAAAGGATGGTGCTGAAAATCGCGACGCGGCTTCAGCTTCCCCAGCCGGCAAAAATTATCAAGATTGAAGATATCGCATCCCAGGATGAAATAGAAAAAGCAATCCGGACAAGGCGTATCGAGGGAAAGCACGTTATTCCTGTCCCGTCAATTGAAGTAAAAAAAAGTTATCCAAACATATTTTATGACGCGATAAAAATCTTTAAGCGCCGGATAACGGTCCGCGGAAATAATATCGGCTCAATAGAAGACAGACTGCAGGCAGGCGGCATTGGGCCTGTTCCCACTTTACTGGAAAAATCTGTAGTAAGGCCGGAGTACTCAAAACGCGGAAAAATAATCATTTCGGAAACCGCTTTAAGCCAGATGGTTATCCACTGCGTTGATGAGTACAATAACAGCATCAAAATAAAGAAAATCCTTGTTAAAGACGCGGATATCGGCTACCGCCTTGTAATCACAATAGATGTGCCTTACGGAATACAGCTTGGAGGAAATATTCACGAATTACAGCGGTATATCATTGAAAACATAGAACATTACACGGGCATTCTGATTGAAGAAGTTAACATAATTATAGATAAAGTTACGGAGTAACTGGCGTCTTCTGTCCGGCGGCGGCAGCCTGCTGCGGGCGCTGCGTTCCGGCTGATTTCCTGCGTCTGCGGCGTTTGCGTTTTACGGCCGGTCTGGCCGCGGCGGCCTCTCCTGTTCTGGCAGCATCGCCGCCGGGCGCGGCTTTAACGCGCTTGATGGATATGCCCCTGACTGAAAGGAACTTTCTTACCGCGTGTTCCATATTATACCTTGGAGGATTCATCGGCAAAAGAAACGCGCGCGCGGTCTTAAATATATCCCTGTAATTTTCAATTACTCCCGGCGTCCAGCTTTGGGTGCTTTCAAGATAATCACAGAAAAGCGCGTAAAGACCCTGCCCATGATTATCATCTTTCCTGTTAATTGCTCCGAGGCTTTGCAGATAACACTGCCTGAATTTCAAATTCTTGCGCATCAGCCTGGCGGCTTCCGGCTGAATATAGGCGTACAGTCCCATTTTTTCCAGCAAATCCGCTATAACGCCCGCTTTTTCACAATTAATAACTTTAAAAATTTCTTCTGTAAGCCGCGACGGTGAAATGGAAGAAAGCAAATGCGATTGATTTTTGATTTTCAGCTGAAGACTGAACGGCAGGGAAAAATCTGCGGCCGCCGCGTACTTTACAGCCCGGATCATTCTTACAGGATCGTCAGTGAATATATCCTTAAGCGGGATAATTGGATTAACCTGCCTTTTTTTAATATCATTCATGCCGCCGACATAATCGGCTACTGTCTGCTGAAGCGGATCGTAATAAAGGGCGTTCATTGTAAAATCCCGGCGATGCGCATCATCTTCTATTGTGCCGAATGTATTGCTTGTATGCCCGTCTTTAAGGGAGCGGAATGTGGATACTTCAAAAATCCTCTGTCCGAAATAAACATGAACAAGACGAAAACGCCGCCCGATTATTCTGGAATTACGGAAAATTTTTTTAATTCGCGCCGGACTTGCCGCGCTTACAATATCAAAATCTTTGGGTTTTTTTCCAAGTATCAAATCCCGCACCGCTCCGCCAACAATGTATGTGTCAAAATTCATGTCTTTAAGCCTTCTGACAATGCTTACGGCTTCGCTGTCAACATCGGCAAAATTTATGCCGTGTTCATCGCAGGTATAAATTATGGCTTTTTTTACCAGTTTGCCGTCTTTTCCGGCTGAATATCTAACTCTCATTCACAACGTTTTTTTATCCATGAAAGAAGGTTATCCATTACTTCTTCACGGTTTGTTTCGTTAAAAACCTCGTGACGCGCACCGGGATAAAGCACAAATTCCAAATCTTTAACTCCCAGATGACGGTACTCATTAACGAGGATTGTGGGACTTGCCCCCATTGCGCCTACCGGATCGTCGCTGCCCGATAAAACATATAATGGCAAATAACAATCAATTTTCGCCATTTTGTCGCTGCGGTGAATTCGCACCAGTATCTTCGCGAGATCCCTGTAAAAACCGGTTGAACAGAGGAATCCGCAGAGAGGATCAGCTTCATATTTATCTACTTCTTCTTCATCACGGGAAAGCCAGTCAAATTCGGTGCGATTGGGCATGAATGGCTTAATATAAGGCCCGTCGGCCAAAGATTTCGCATAAAGCGAACCTTTCCTCTGACCTTTAAATATGGCCAACAAAGTCATTAAAGGAAGTCCGGCTTTGACCATAATATCGCCGGGACCTTTAGTGCCCGAAAGGATACAGCCGTTAATCAATGAATTGCCGGAATATTCTTCAATATAGTTCTGCGCTATAAATGAACCCCATGAATGGCCAAGGAGAAAAACAGGTATTTTCGGCCTGCTTTTGCGAATTTCCTTGATTATTCCATTTACATCTTTTGTTACCCTGGTAAAACCATTTCCATCCGCGCAGTGCCCTAAAAGCCCTCCCCTGTCCGGCCCATTTACCTTTAAATCGGCTGTTTTGCCGTGTCCGCGCTGATCCGCGGTCCAGACTTCTATTCCTGCATCGGTAAGTTTCTCCGCCAGGCGGCGGTAACGCAGCGCGTGTTCCGCCATGCCGTGAGCTATATGAAGCACAGCATTTATAGGTTTCCCTTCCGGCGCCCAACGATACAAATAAATTTTGGTCCCGTCAAAGCTCTCAAAATAGGTTTCATGTTGAACCATAAGAGTATTTTAACAACTAGCGGAGGTTCTGGCAACATGTTCCGGTATGCACAGGGGAATTATCGCCTGGGATATATTTCACCTTTCAAAAACAGCCAGGCTTTCAATATGCGCTGTTTGCGGATAAAAATCGAAAAGTTTAATTTCTTTCAGTTTGTAGCCGCCGTTTGTCAGAATTTTTGAATCGCGGGAAAGAGAGGCGGCGTCACAGGAAACATAGGCAATGACAGGCGGCCCGTTACAAGCCAGAGCTGCGGCCAATTTGGCGGCCAGCCCGGTTCTTGGAGGATCGGTTACGGCGAACCCAAAACCTTCAGGCGTGGTTTTACAGCGTATAAAAGTTTCAGCCCACTCGGTGTCGCGTAACGCAAAATATTCGGCATTTATTCCCTTCAGATTTTCACGGGCAAGACTGACTGATGTTTTATTTTCTTCGGCAAGAATTATTTTTGGAAACAGTTCGCCCAGAAAAACCGCGAATGTTCCCGCTCCGCAGTATAAATCCGCCGCCGGCAGGCTTGTGTCCGCTCCTTCGGCGGTTTTCCTGAGATCCAGAACCAGTTTTTCAAGCATTAAACAGTTGCTCTGAAAAAATACTCCCGCATCAAGGGAAATTTCTTTATCAAGGAGTTTTATTTTGCCTTTTTGCGTCCCGCCTTCGTTTAACAAAACCCCGTCTTTCGCGAAGACGGTAAAACGGTCTTTTTCGGGCGGCAGAGAAAGCGTTTGCCCTTTTTTTAAAATATCCCTTATTGCCGGCACAGCTACAGGACAGTCAGAAATAGCGATTATTTCTCCGCCTTGACCCATCAATCCGAATTTTGAATCGCTTTTTTTCTGTCTGAAACAGTGAAACTGCATTCTGTTACGGTATTCCCAGGGCGGTGAGGGAAAAATCTCCGGTTGAGGAATTTCAATAGCCCCTATTTTTAAAAATGAATCTTTTAAAATGCCGGTTTTTGCGGCAAGCTGGGCATCATAGGTAATATGCTGAAGGCTGCATCCGCCGCATTTTTTGTAAAAAGCGCATTTTGCCTGTATCCTCTCAGGCGAAGGATTTACAATTTCCATAAGTTCGGCGCGCGCCCAGGTTTTTCTATCTTCAATTATCCGGCATAAAATTGTTTCATCCGGCGCGCCTTTTTCAACAAAGACAGGTTTCCCTTCAAACCGCGCGAGAGCGTCTCCTCCGGGCACGATGCTTTCAAGGCGCAATCTGCAAATATCACCGATTTCCATTATTAAATAATATCAAAAAACATATATAACCACAAAGGCGAAAAGGGAAATATAACATTTTGTTAAAAAAAATTCCTTACTTTGCCATTGTGGAAAATCTTTCAGTGTAGCAAATATAAAAAATTATTGTATACTGATTCTAATGAAACTAGGCTGTAAAATTTTCATCATGTTTCTGTTTGCCGCGGCGCCGGTTTTTTCGCAGAACGCCATCCGCGAGCAGGGACTCGTTACCACAGAACCATTCTGGCGCCAGGCGCTTGGCGGAACAATAATCGCATTGCCGCATGTTCAGGCACAGTCGGCTGTTGTCGCATTGGACAGCGGAAATATCAGGGCGTTTTCAACAACCGGTACGCCAATGTGGAATTTTTCGGCAAGAGGCAGGATAAGCCCTTTTGTTACGCGATCACGGGAAGGTTCGTCATACTTTTCAAGAACAAACGGAACATTAATGGCCCTTAACCGCTCAGGGAGGGAAATATGGAGACGAAACATAGGCGGCCCTCTCTGCGCGGCGGTAGTTACAGGCTGGGATTCCAGGCTGTTTGTTCCGACTGAAAAAAAAATCTCCTGTTATACCGCCTCCGGAAACCTGTTATGGACAAGGACATTTGAATCGCCTCTCTCTCTCTCTCCGAAGCTGGATCATAACGGAGGGATTATTTTCGCTCTGGATAATAACGAAGTTATCAGAATTGACGCTTTCGGCAACATATCCAACTGGCCGCCTTCCGGTAAGATAGCGGTTTTGCTGTCTGTTGATAAACAGCAGATTCTGGCGCTGTATACGGACGGAACAATGGGCATGCTTGAGAGTTCAAAAGAATGGTTTTTCACCGCTCAGGCGGACGAACATCCCGCGCTTCAGATAAAACTGCCGTCTTCTCCCGTCGCGGCTGTAAGCAGAGGTAGTAGCGTCGCGGTTGTTACAAGCGACGGATCAATTTCACTTTTATCGCTTGAAGAAAAAAAAATACTCTGGACCGGCGACAGCCATATCAGGGAATATATAAAAAGCGGCGGCAGGCCGGATCCGGATGCAGAAATAATTTTTGACGAGAGGGGAATTTATATAATAAGCAAAAACGGCGCCGCCGGTTTTTCACATGAAGGAAAAAGACTCTGGTTCACGCTATTGCATAACGCGGCCGCCATGCCCGCTTTTGGAGACGACGGCGTGCTTTATTCAGGCGGGAAAGACTGGATACTGTATGCGTATAGAATCGAGGATCGCGTAATAAGGGAAAGAGGCGGCATTTACGGACCTGTTTCCGGCGGCTCTTATGAAACAGTCCAATCCCGGTCTTCTTTTATACTGGATTACCCGGTTTTTAATTCGGAGATAAAACCCGTATTGGACCAAATCAGTTCCGCGCTGGGCGCAGGCAGAGTGGGCTCAAATGAACCCGCGTGGACTTCCTTTTTAAAAGCTGTTGCCGCCGGCCAATACCCGCTTGTGCAGCGCGCAGGCGCAATTCGTCTCCTTGGACAGCTCGGCTCTCTGGAAACTATTCCCTTTCTGACCAATGTTTTTAAAAATGAAAATGAGTCCTCAATAAAGTCCGCCGCAGCTTTGGCAATAGGCGCTATCGGAGTTGATCCGCAGGGCGTTGCAATCCGGGCATTTATTGATTATGCCGCCCTTACAACTACAGTCAGGGACAACCAGGTGTTAGTTGCAATTGCCGCGGCCACAGGCGCTCTTTGCCGTTTCTCCGGGCCGCCGTTAAGTGAAACCGGAGTAAAAATTCTTACAATTCTTTCATCAGGCGACCAGCAGCAAATCGTAAGCCGTCAGGCAAAGAAGGAGCTTGCGTCACTGCGGTAGATATACATTGCGGATGCGTTCCCTGCCGGGAAGCCTGTAAATATCAAAATCCCTGTCAAGGCTGATTATCTCCCTGATACCGGTTTTCTCCGCTGTGACGACAAGGGTGGCATCGGCAAAATCCATCGGCAAATCACTGTACTTTTGAGTCAATTCAACAATACGCGGCAAATCGTTCTGGTTAATATCGCTTATAATAACGCCTTTTATCATTGCCCATTCAAAAAAATCTTTCTGGGCATTGGCATTGACGCTCAGAAAATAAGATGCTTCGGTAAAAACGGCAAGAGTACTTATAAAACAGTATTCATTATTTAACAAGAACTGCCGGACTTTATTATGATGATTATCGCCAATATGAAACAAGGCAATAAGAGGTCCTGCGTCAATAAGAATTCTGTCGTGCACGAATCTTCTCTTTTATGCGTTGTTTATATGTAGTTGAAAGATCGCCTTCGCCAAGATTATATTTGCCAAAATACGGCAGCCCTAATGTATAAGAATCCATCTCTTTTTCTTCCTGGTTATAAAACATTTCTATGGATTCTATAATAATCTGAGACTTTGTCATGTTTTTTGCCCTGGAAAGAATGATCAATTTATTCCTTGTATCTATGGGAAGCCTGGCGGTAGTAATTACCTCATTTTTCTTTGGGCTTGCGCTGATATACATATTACAAATTGTAATATGTAAATGTACCAGAGTCAAGAGGTTTTTACGGTTTTTTTCAGGTTTTCAAAAATTACGATCTAAAATTACATTGTTAAACCAACGGAAATCAGATATAATTGAAAAGCAGGAGTGTTACAATGAAAATGTTAAAATACCGCACATTGTCAGCAATATTCATTCTCACAGTAATTACTGCGGCGGCTTATACCCAGGTAAACCAGGATGAACTTCAGCAGGGCCTTCCGCCTGTTGTTTTTATTAATTATGAAGGCCCGCACGCGGTCCTGAATACCAGAGAACAGATCCGGCAAATCGGCGTTGGGCTGGGACGAGGAACGCCTTCGAGTACAACAGGCGCGTTAAACCGGTATTTTATAATTCGTTCAACTTCCGGTCCGGAAGGTAATAAAATAAGCGCGGATATTTTCGGCCTTGGCGCTGACGCCGCAGTTGATCATATACGCAACCTTCGGGTAATAATCCAGGGCTTTTTACAGACTGCGCATAATTACAATGAAAGAGACGCCGCGTTATTGGCGCAATATATCACCATATATAACGCGGTTTACAGAGGCAACTGGAATTATTTTACAAACCGCTATGTTAATCAGGTTATTAATAATCTTGCAAGAGAAAGAACCGGACTTTCCATACGTTATGATGAATGGCCCGGACGGACAATGGTCTTAATACCATTGGGTATAGGCGGTTTAAGCTCTGTAGATACAACAACCATTACAGACAGGCAGGTTCTTGAAGAACTTCGAAAAGAAGATGATAAAGGCATTCAGCAGCGGCAGGATATGGTTGCGTTTAAGGAACGCGAAGCAGATCAGGCCGAACAGCTTGCGCAGACTGAACGCCAGGCAATCAGACAGGAAGAAAGAGCCATAGAAAGAGAAAGAAGAGAAACTGATCAGGAAAGACAGGGCATTCAGGAAGACAGGCAGAGAACCAGGGAAGACCAGCAGGCAGGAAGAATAACTCAGAGCGAAGCGGAAAAAGCACAGGAAGACCTGGGGAAAAAAGAACAGGAATTGGAAGAGAAAGAGCAGGATCTTGACAAACGGGAATCCGATCTTCAACAGCGCCGCGAAGACGCGCAGAAACTGGAAGATTTTGCGGAAAAGAAATCGGAAGAAGCCCAGCAGGATCGGCAGGAAATCGCGAAAGATCAGCAGGCGGGCATAGCGCAGGAAACTTCTGGCTCAAGCGTTTACGGCGTAATGATCGAAAACAGCGACACCGGCATGGGAAGGATTATCCGTATAAGCACATCAGGGCAGGAGCAAAGACGCTCTCCCCTGAATTCAATTCACACAAGAACAGTCACTATACTCGGCGGGAAAATTCTCGCCGTTGCCGGCGAGAATAAAGGCAACGGCGCGGTGCGCCTTGTCGAAATAAATAACAACAGTCTGGAGATAGCAAAACAGGGCGATAATGACATCAGACCCGGAAGCCTGTTATGGGTAAACGGCAGTGATATTTACGCAATTACAACGGAAGAAAGCAGCTGCTACCTTGGACGTTTTAACACCAACCTGCTATTGCAGGCAAAATCGGTTGTAAAGATTCATCCAAACGCGTCTGTGACAATCCAGCAGGGGCGGCTCCTTACACAGGGCGAAAACGGCTCTGTATTGCTTTTGAATCCTGCGGATTTAACAGAAGCCAAATAGACTTGCCGTTGTCACTATTAATTGCCGTAAATATGTTCAAAGCCGTGTAAAAGTTCCTGCGCTTTTTCCTTACAACTGCCGCAGACAGTACCTATTTTTGTCGCCTGCTGAAGCTGTTCCCAACTGCGCGCGCCGTTATGAAAAGCCGTTTCTATATCCTTATCAGTAATGCCCAGGCAATGACAGATAACAGCGGCTTCTTCCTTTAACATTCCCCGCCTGCCTGTTTTGGCAAGATAATCGTCAATCGCGGCGCGAAGGGCCTTGTCGCCCAGAACCGAACAGTGAATTTTAAAACTGGGCAGCCCTCCGAGTTTAGAAACAAGGTCTTCCGGCATTATTTTATACGCGTCCTCAATCTTCATTCCCTTTATGGTTTCGGAAAGCATACTTGTAGAAGCGATTGCGCTCGCGCATCCGTAGGTTTTCCAGCGGACATCGGTTATCACATCGTCAGTTATTTTGAGGAGCATCAGCATCTGATCTCCGCATTTAATGTTCCCGGTCTGCCCTCTGGCATCCGGCGCGAAAACCGACTCGTCTTCCAAAAGCACATTCCGCGGATTGGAAAAATGTTCTTTTACCGTATCTGAATATAACCAGTCTGACATAATTCTTCCCTGTATAATTAATACAATGTTGACATTGCCCTTAACCGCGCGATAATGGGCGGCAGCTTTTCAATTATATAATCAATATCAGCTTCTGTAATACCCCACCCCAGACTGAATCTGATTGAACCGTGCGCCAGCTCCGGCCCAAGACCGGTCGCCATAAGCACATGAGACGGCTCAAGGCTCCCTGACGCGCATGCGGAGCCTGTGGAAGCTTCAATTCCCTGCATATCCATGGAAAGCAGAATCGATTCGCCTTCCGCGCCCGGAAATGAAACGTTAAGCGTATTCGGCAGCACGTCTTTTGGGTGGCCGTTAATCTTTATATCAGGGATTTTCTCCTCAAGACCCAGGCGCAATCTGTCTCTAAGAGCGAAAAAATGTTCTCCGTATTTTTCAATACCCGCGGCCGCGATTTCCGCCGCCCTGCCAAAACCGAGAATGCCAATATTATTGTAGGTTCCGGCCCTCAGCCCGTCCTCCTGATGCCCGCCGTGAATCAACGGAAACAGAGGAGCGCCTTTTTTTGCATACAGGGCGCCTATGCCTTTAGGGCCGTAGATTTTATGGGCTGAAACAGTAAGATAATCGCAGCCGATATCCTGTACGTTAATTGGAAGCTTTCCTGCGGCCTGTACAGCGTCTATGTGCATAAAAGCTCCCGCTTTTTTTACAAGAAAGGTTATCTTATTTATGTCCTGCACTGTGCCGATTTCATTGTTAGCCGCCATGACCGAAACAAAGAGGGTTTTACCGCCAAGCGCTTTTTCAAGTTCGTTAATTTTTAATTTTCCGTATTCGTCAACAGGCAAAACAGTTACCTTAAAACCAAGATTTTTCAGGTATAACGCGGAATTGAGCACGCAAGGATGTTCGATTGCCGTAATTAAAAATTCATTTCTTTCCGATATTTCCGATCCATGTTCACCGTTTCCTGATCCCTCAATCAGACGGCGCATTGTATGAAAAACCATGTTATTCGCTTCTGAACCGCCCGAAGTAAAAATTACCGACTGCCCCGGCGCTCCGATAAGGCTGCCGACCGCGTTTCGCGCCTGCTCTATCCTTGCGCGCGCCAGTCTGCCCGCCGCATGCATACTGGAAGCGTTGGCGTATATTTCCAAATCTTCAACTAACGCGGATTTAACCTCCGGCCCCAGAGGCGTAGTGGCATTGTAATCTATGTATACTGTTCTTTCTTTTTCACTCATTTTATTTTCCTATTTTTTTTCTTTCAGTTCCTTTTTTACTTCATCAAGCCGTTTGCTCAGCGAAGCAATTGTCCGCTCAAGACGCGTTTTTTCCTTTTCAAGCATCGCGACAGGATCCTCTTCTTCCTTGTCTTTCTTTTTCGCCTGAAATTTTACCGTATCCGGGCTTTTTCCCCTAACGAGCGCTTTTTCGGCTGCCTGACGTTCATCGCTGTCGCGGATACCGGCAAGAAAACGCATATTATCCGCGCCGACTTCGGGGGCAATGTCATATTCAAACATTTTCATCGCCATATTCGCGGCAGTCCGCGGGATGCGCAGCATACGGTCAACATAATCCTCAAAACGAACGCCTATGCCGGTGCATAAATCATGGGCTTTCAGCAAATGTTTACCCATTTCCTTTACAAGCTCTCCGTTGTTTTTCAAATATTTATTGCGTATAACCTCGGTCAGTTTTAAAAGTTCCGGAGACGCGTTAAATACATCCTTGTAGATTTTTTTTGCCTGGGCTTTTTCCAGCAGTTCATGAAATATCGCCCAGAACTCGCAATTGTGCGCCCGCGCAGACAATGTTCCTCCGCGCGAACAGGCGTGCAAATGATGCGCGTATTCGTGAATTGCGGTGTAGAGTAACAGATTTTGCCCGGTTTCATCCGGCTGGAAGTTGCGGTTATGAATAATAATTTCCCTGGACTGCGGCTTGTAAAGGCCATTCACCTTTTTGCTTTTCTTCCCGGAGAAAACAAGCGAGAATTCCAGCGGCGCGTCTTCAATTGCCAAAAGTTTTTCTTTTATTTTATCCTGGTTCATAATTCTCCCATTTTTTCCATCGCAAGAGACGCGGCCGCGACGCAGGCTGTTTCCGTGCGTAAAGCGCGGTTTCCCATTGACAGCCGCAGAAAGCCCGCCTTTTCAAATAATTCGCGCTCTCTGTCAGACCAGCCCCTTTCCGGCCCTACTGCAAGAACGGCAGGCCTGCTTGTCTGGTTAATATGAAAAAGAGAGCCTTCCGGACGCACATTATCAAGGGCGAACAAAAGCGGAACGCGCATTAAACTGATGCCGCGCGTTCCGGAATGCGCGTCTCTTTTCTTTTCCCACGGCTGATCATTCAGCCAATTATCCAGACATTCATACACCGATATATCAGGAATGATCGTATCCCGCGCCTGAACAGCTCCTTCAACCACAGCCGCGTGAGCGCCGCCGTCATTCAGAAGTTTTGTATCGCGGTAGCTTTTTTCACCAAGATCGGTCCCTATAAGGTCAATTGCCGATACGCCGATACTGGAAAGGTCGCGCAGAATCCTGCGAATCTGAATCGGCCGGACAAAACCGACTGCCATCCGCATCTGTAAACGTCCAGGCGGCGGCTCTGTCTCCTCTATGGTAATGAAAACAGATCCGTCAAAATTTATTTTTTCTATCCTGCCTGTTCCCTTCATACCGCCGAGAATTCCCGCTTCAAAAATATCGCCGGTTTTTTTGCGAAGCACTTTTAAAAGATGAATTGTCCGCTCATCGCGTCTTGGCAGACTGCGGCCCAGTTCATGCTCTTCCAGTAAAATTATATTCACATGCCCATTATAACAGGAAAATATTTGTATGTCTTTATTGACTTTTTAGTTTTTGAAATGCAAAATTAATGAACAACCCAGCCCTGAAGCGATCTTGCGAAGCGAGCTCTTGGGTATTAAACCCTCGCCACGAATAAAAATTGCGAGTTTAAGGAAGGTAAATATGGCCAGAGCTTTCATGGATGAAAACTTTCTGCTGGAGACGGAAACCGCCCGTAATTTGTACGCAGCCGTAAAAGATGAATGCATTTATGATTACCATTGTCATCTTTCGCCGGCACAGATAGCGGAAAACAGGCAAATGCCTGATCTTGCCGACGCGTGGTTGTCGGGAGATCATTACAAATGGCGGATGATGCGCGCAATGGGCATAGAAGAAAAATATATAACAGGCGGCGCGTCCGCATATGATAAGTACCTCGCATGGGCGCGCACTGTGGAAAATCTGCCGGGCAACCCTCTGTATCACTGGACTCATCTGGAACTTCAGCGTTATTTCGGCATTCATGAACCGCTTACGGAAAAAAGCGCGCCCGCCGTCTGGGAGAAAGCAAACGCGCTTCTTATGACTCCAGGGCTTTCCGTTAAGGGCATCTTTGAAAAATTTAAAATATACGCGGTTGGCACTACAGACGATCCTGTTGATTCTCTTGAACACCATGTATCGATTGCCGAAGGAAAAGCCCTTATAGGGAAAATTGAAACAAAGGTGATCCCGTCTTTCCGGCCGGACAGGGCGCTTGAACTGAATGCTGATAATTTCGCAGGCTATATTGAAGAACTGGCAAAAACAAGCGGAACGGCAATTAAATCAACGGACGATGTACTGTCCGCGCTTGAAAAGCGTCTTGATTTTTTCATCAGCGCCGGATGCCGCAGCGCGGATCACGGGCTTGAGTACGCGCCCTGTTCTGATGTTTCCTTTAAACAGGCGGAAAAAGCCTTTAAAAAGGCAATGGCGGGAAAGCATGTATCGCGCGAAGAAGCCGATACTTACAAAGCCGACATGCTTGTTTCACTCGCGAACATGTACGCAAAACGCGGCATTGTGATGCAGCTTCATCTTTCTGTTATACGCAATATTAACACAAAAAATTATATCAGTGCAGGAGCGAATACGGGTTTTGACGCCGTCAACGACTCCAGGATAAGCGGCAATCTGGCTCTTCTGCTGGACAGGATGGAAATGGAAGGCTTAACATCCGCAGACGCGGAACATGAAAGCGGCCTTCCCAAAACTGTTTTATATTCGTTAAATCCAAAAGATCTTTATCCGCTTGTGACAATTATGGGAGGCTTTCAGGACTCAAGCTGCCAGGGCAAAATGCAGCTTGGCTCCGCGTGGTGGTTCTGCGATCACAGGGACGGCATGGAAGAGCAGATGCGCATGCTTGCCGGCAACGGCATGCTGCCGCTGTTTGTGGGAATGTTAACAGACAGCCGCAGTTTCCTCTCCTACCCGCGCCATGAATATTTCAGGCGCATTATGTGCAATTTAATCGGCAGATGGGTAGAAAACGGAGAGTATCCCTGCTGCATGGAAAAACTTGAAAAAATAGCCCGCGGCATTTCTTTTGAAAACGCCGTGAGATACTTTAAATAGTGTTTTTCCTATCGTTGTATGCGCGCCGAGCCGCCTTTGGCAAACGCCAGAACCTGATCCAGGCTGAACATGGAAGTATCTCCCGGAGTGGTTGTAACAAGAGCGCCGTGCGCCCATCCCAGTGAAAGGGACTGCTGCGGGTCCTGGCCGGTAAGCAATCCGTAAAAAAGACCGGACGCGAAACCATCGCCTCCCCCTACCCTGTCGTAAACGTCAAGCTGAGCTACAGGCGCCTGGTATGTCTTTCCGTCCAGCCATAAAACCGCGCTCCAAGAATGGCGATTAGTGGATTGCACTTCGCGTAACGTAGTCGCCACAGCTTTTATATTAGGGAAATCTTTTGTCACGCTTTCCATCATGCCGAAGAAAGCGGAAGGATCAAGCTGGCCCTTTGACTCAACATCCTGTCCTTTTAATCCAAGCCCTTTTTGCAGATCTTCTTCATTCCCTACAAGCACATCAACATATCCCGCGATTTTACGCAGTGTCTTTGCCGCTCCTTCGCTCGCCTGAGCCGCGCTTAGGCCTTGCCCGGCTACAGCCCACAGCTTGGCGCGGTAATTCAAATCGAAAGAAACTACGGCTCCCGCTTTTTTGGCGGCCTGCATTGCCTCTATAACAAGTTCGCTTGTAGCGGGCGAAAGCGCGCTGAAAATCCCGCCTGAATGGAACCAGCGGACGCCCTTTGCGAAAATCGCGTTCCAGTCAAAACTGCCGGGTTTAAGCTGCTGGGCCGCTTCGTTGGAACGGTTATAAAATACAACAGGCGCGCGCACTCCATGACCGCGGTCGCTCCATACAATAGCCATATTCGGCCCGCGCACCCCGTCATGCTCAAAATGTTTATAATAGGGCGTAACGCCGGCTTTCCGCACGGCATACTCGATTCTCCGGCCGATAGGGTAATTAACCATCGCGCTTGCGATAGCGGTTTTCATTCCAAAACAGGTGGATAAATTGGAAGCTACATTGTATTCGCCGCCTGAAACATACAGGGAATACTCACTCGCCTCTGTAAACGGAACAATTCCCGGATCGAGCCTGGTTACCAGCGCTCCAAGAGCCAGTAAGTCGTGAGTTGCGCCGTCTGCGGAGGGAATTGATAAAGATGACATATTGTACCTCTTTTCTGTGATTTTTTTCAGAATAACACAGAAATTTCAGTTAGTACAGAGATATTTTTCGGACGCCGGTCTGCAATAGCAACATAATATAAAAATAGTTGAAAATTCAATAAAAAAAACGTAAAATATAAATGTCTGAATCAGGAGGATTTAATGATACTACGCGGAGAATATTCATCCAATGTGCTTCGTACAACCACAAACATACAGTATATGATTCCGGAAAATTGCGCGCCCGGCGTTCAATATAAAGTCGCGTATCTGCTGCACGGCCTTCATGCCAATCAGGCAGTCTGGACAAATAATTCTCTGCTTCCCCTTTACGGTAAAAAGTACGATTGCATCTTTGTAATGCCTGATGTAGGACGAAGTTTTTATTTTGATCAAAAATACGGACGCAATTATTATACATTTATCAGTGAAGAACTGCCGCAAATTACCGGAAATATTTTTAACATTTCCGCCCGCCGTGAAGACACCGCTGTAATCGGGTATTCCATGGGCGGCAACGGCGCCCTTAAACTTGCGCTATTAAAACCTCAGCAATATGGTTTCTGCGGAGCTATTTCTTCCGCGTGCGTATATTTTAAACCGGCGCTTGAAGCCATTCGCAGTAACGCTTCCAATCTCAATTACGGAGACGCCTACGAATCCAAAGAGATTTTAAAAGATTTATATAACATTTACGGCGTTAATCTTGAATACCGTATGGATAACGATATTCCGAATTTAATAAAAAATTTTTCCGCTGAAAACCCAAAACCGGTATTCTATTCCGCATGCGGCATTGAAGACAATCTGCTTCAGGAGAACCGCAGACTTAAGGACGATATGAAAAGCACATCTTTTGACTTCACTTACGAGGAATGGCAAGGCGCTCACGAATGGGATTTTTTTAACGCGGCACTTGAGAAAACGCTGGAATTCTGGTACCAGAAACAAATTAAATAGAAAGAGGGTAAAAATTATGCAAAAATTCGTTCCATTGTCAGAGTTAAATAAAACTTCATGGGAGCCTTCCGCAGTTATATGCTATAAAGGAATCTGGAGTGAAAACAACCACATGCGCTGGAAGGATTTTCTTGAGGGGACAGCCGTCCTTCGCAAAAAAATAGAGACGGTAAGCGGCGATAAATGGCTTCTTCACAGCGAAGACTGCTGGTTCTTCCTTCTTGCATTCGCGGCTCTGCTGCAATGTAAAAAGGAAGTGATGCTCACCGCGAATATCAGCCCTGCCTATCTTGCGGAAATTAAAGGCGATATGCCTTTCATTACAGATCAGCAGTTTAAGGAAGGTATGGAAAACACTTTCCATATTCCCTCACTGCTCAATGAAAAAAGCGAATGTTCCGGCGATTTTCCGTCAATTGATATTGAACAGGCGTATGTTCATTTTTTTACATCGGGAACTACAGGAAGACCCAAAATTATACCGCAGCGTCTTAAGGAATTTGAAATTGATAACAAAAATATTCTTTCAAGATGGGGTGAAGAATTTTATACCCGCAAGCTGTGTTCCACGGTAAGCCAGCACCACATTTACGGCTTTCTTTTTTCGGTACTTCTGCCCTTTACCGCCGGTATTCCGTTCAGAAGAAACATGATTCAGCTTCCCGCCGAGTTCGAAAAATTTACAGATACCGGATATTTTATTATCACCGTGCCGGCTTTCCTCCAGCGGGCGGTGGAAACGGAGACTCCGTTAAGCCTTCAGTTAAAATCTCCTTGCATCCTGACCTCCGGCGGATTCCTTTTTCCTGATGTCGCTCAAAAAACAGTCAATGTTTTCGGCGTTTGGCCTTTGGAGATGTACGGCAGCACCGAAACTTCCGGTATCGCCTGGAGGCAGCAAAACCAGGGGCCGATGTGGACACCTTTCGGCAACGCCGAACTTTCGGTAAATGAAGACAACTGCCTTGTAGTCCGCTCTGACTACATCAAAGACCCGTCCGGCGTTTTTGAAACCGCTGATCTTGTAAAGATGCTTCCCAACGGGCAATTTATCCTGATGGGGCGGCTTGACACTGTGGTTAAAATTGAGGGAAAGCGCATTTCCCTTCCTGAAGTTGAAAACCGCATTTCAGAATCCGGCCTTGTTTCCGATGTGAGCGTCATCCCCCTGGAAGAAACGCGGCAGTTTTTGGCTGCCGCCATCGTGTTCAACGCCAAAGGAAAAGAACAGTTTTTAAATATGGAAAAGAACGATATAAATAAATTCTGGCGGGAATACCTGCTTAATTATTTTGAAAATACTGTTATCCCGAAAAGGTGGCGCTATGTTGACTCGTTGCCTTCGGATGCTCAGGGGAAAAAGAACAGGGAAATTATTTCGCAGTTATTTGTTGAATCCTGAAAGGATTCGCGCATGCGCAGCGCATTGGTCCGGCGGGAACTATTAATGGCCGCCTGGAATTTCACGTTATTATTGAAATAAGCTGTTCTTCCTGAATACTTATAATATCAGGTTCGTTTGGCTCTTCTATACCAGCTGCTTTCATTAATCGGGCGCGTTCTTCCCATGAAATACCTCCCACTGGATGCCAATTAATCAATTCATCAGGAGATAATTTTTCACATCCTGGATCAAAAGCTTTATGCTTTTTTTGGGCTGCTTTTATTTTTTTTATCATTTCAGGGGATAAACCAGAATCCTTTATTGCCTGTTCCATAATAAATCCGCCTCTCCTCAGGCGTTGCTTCTCTAGCTGTTATAATACGAATTACATCTCCACGTTCTGTATATACAGCAAATAAAATGCCGTCTACCATACCTAATGTCTGCCATCGATCTTCCAACCCACTATGAGTTGCATCGTATTGAAGTATTCGGAAAGGATCATTGAATATTCGCTTGATTTTTTCCATGGTAAGACCATGTTTTTCAGCAATTTGCCGTTCCTTTTCTGAGTACCATTCAAATTTTAGCATACACTGGAACTCACAGTATATCATTTTGATGTAAAATATGTCAAACATATATGCGGGAACGGACGTGCATATTGCTTTAGTCTCACTGGAGAAAAGAAGAATTATACCACGAACCACACCAACGACACGAACCTGTTGATTTGATTATTTAGAGTCTGTCTAAAGAACTACACCTTTATCGTTTAACATCACGATAAGAATTCTCATGCGGACCAAGGGCTACGAAAGTGAGAGTATCGTCTTCAATTTTATAGGATTTTAAAAACTTATTGGTTTGCGTAATCTGCATTATTTATGCCTGAACTCAAAAGGTGTTACATCTCCGTTTTCCAATTCGGCTTTTCCAATTAATACATCTTCAATGAATGTATATGGAAGGTCAGGGTTTTCTTCCGCTATTTTACCAATGCGCGCCCTATGTTCAATCTGCATAGACACAGAACGGGTATAAACTGAGGCGTATTTGCCTGCTTCGAGCATAATATCATTTGAAAGTTGGATCGCTGTTTGAGCCATACAGTTATTATGGTTCTATTTTATTAAGCAGTCAATTATCCGCAAAAAAAAACGCCCCTCGCAGGACGGTTTGTAAATTTTTTTAAACTACGCTGCCGGTGGTGTCCCGTTATCCACAAGTACACCAGATAATTTGGGTGGCTGCCACCATTGCGTTGCCCTTTTATTATTTCTTTCCCCTGTTGTGAAGATTTGCCAGTTCAAAGCTGGCCCTGAATACCAAAGCCATGGAAAAAAAATTAAAACCGTACAGGTAATCATCATTATTTATAAATTCCAGCTCACTGGACTCAACAGTATTTTTTTGAAATGAGCCGTTAACCCGGAAAAACATGCCGAATCCGCCTTTTCTTTCTTTTCTGCCTGACAGATCAAAACCAATATCAGCATACCAGCCTATATACGGCAATAAATTAAAAGTAACCGTTTCCTCATACGATCCTGCGCCATATAAAGGAAAATTTGCCGTACCGCCTGCGCCTAATGAAAAAGCTCTTGCCGAAAAACGCAGGCCAAATGGAATGGAAACATAAGAAGCGAAAAACAATCCTTCATCTGGTATCAACAAATCCGTCACCTGGTACAGAAAAACAAATATATTAACAATCGGTATTGCGTACACATTTGGATCAATATTGCTATCGGAAATATAAACATGATAATTGCCGCTAATCCCAACTCCGGCGCCGAGCGCAAAGTAATCGGTAAAGTAGTATTCCGCGTTTGCTCCCCAGAAGAAACCAGGACCGGGGAACATGCCATAACTATCCATCAATCCAATAGAAGGAATTGCAAAACCAATCTGATGGTCAATGCCAAGCATAAGATCGCCTTTGTCATGCGCATAAACATTCCATGCCGTCAAAGCCAAAACCACAATTAATAACAAGAAAGTTCGCTTCATAAAATACTCCTATAAATATATTCGGTATATTTATATTGGATATTATTTCAAAATAGTGAATTATACACATAAATATAACATGAGATTTTCAAAAAACAAGTAAGAAAAAGTATACTTTTTCCGGAAATATGCGCGATTATTTGTCGCTCCTTAAAATTAACGTAAGTCTATATGCCATAAGGAAATAGGTAATAAAAAGGGGAGTCAAAAAGAACCGAATATGTTAAAATAATGAATAAAAACCTGCAAAACAGGGAGGGCTAAAAACAAGTTTTTTATGAAAGGCACATTACCGGATCAAACCCAGCGCGAATTGTATCGCCCTATGTTATGCGACATAATAGACCCAAAGCACGAACTGGCGCTATTGGCAGACAGAATCAATTGGGATTATTTTGAAAATGAATTCAGTTCTCTGTATTCGATGGTAGGGCAATCCGCAGTCCCTATCAGGCTGATGGTAGGCTGCCTTATTTTGAAGCAGCTCAAAAATCTGGGAGACGAAACGTTAGCTAAGGCATGGATAGAAAATCAGTATATGCAATATTTTTGCGAGATGCGGTGTTTCGAGCACCGGTTTCCGTTTAACCCCAGCGACTTCGTCCACTTCCGCAATGTACAATAACAGCCGTAATGCGATATTGGGGTTGATCGTACTTTGGTGTTCAATTAAAACGACAAGTTTACCTCCTATCTCGAAAGAGATATCGTTGTATAAATCCATAACCAACGCTTTTTTAAGCGTGTTAATGGAAACCGGAACATCGGGAGCAAGTGTAACTCCCCCCAGAGCGCAATACAGTTCCCGAAGCAGGTCGGGGTCAGAGAACAGAGTTGTGAAAACACTGTCCTTGAATTTTTTGTTAATCTTCATACCCTTATATGGGCGCGACCGTACATATTGCTTTAGTCTGGCGGGAAAAATATTTCCAAGAGATTAACCGCGAACATACCCAATTAAGCACAGCATAGCTGTGTAGATGAATAATGCGTGAGGGATTTATCCCTAACTGTGCGCCCCGAACAAAACGAACTTGTTGTTTGAATTTTTAGCGCTGACATTGTTTGCGTGATTTTTTACTCTTGCTGCTCTATTACACTTATCAGAATTTATCGCCTGACACTCCGGGGTAACCAAAATTAAAATGGGATGCCGCCGTCTTTTCCAGGAAGCATAAAAGGAAGAATATGCAAGCGTGTCTTGCTGGAATCAATGGTAATAAGCGCACCCTGTTCAATTGCAGCAGAAAATTTAACGAAAACATCAATTACTCGATCAAGATTCATTTCGGGACGAGTATCTTCGGCTCGTATTTGTATAACACTGGGACCAGAAGCGCGAGTAGAAACCAGAATGGCGCTAAAATCAAGATCGTTAGTAAAAACTGAATAACCATTTTCTCTTGCAAAGGTCATAATTTCTACGTCTTGCGCATTTCCCGCACCAATTGAAGACCAATGGACAGCCTCAATTCCTCTGCAAGAAAGCATATCTGCCCAACGGACGGCAAGATTCACATCAATAATAATTCTCATGCAAGCGCAACATCCCTGCCTTGAGCTAACCATGCTGCATATTGTAAAGATTGCAGAATATCCTCCCGCTCAAGATAAGGATAATCAATTAATAGTTCATCTATTGTTTCTCCTGCGCCTATCTGTGACAGTATTCTACCCACAGTAAGACGCATACCACGAATACATGGCTTTCCGCCCATAACTGCGGGATCTTGGGTAATTCGGTCAAAATACTCAAACGTCATATTTTTCTCCCTGTTCTTAATCATAATAATATAATTCAATTATTATCGCAAGAATCTCTTTATTTTTTAACCACGAACCACACCAACGACACGAACCTGTTGATTTGATTATTTTAACCACTGGTTCGGGCTTGTTCGGACCTGTTCTCGGTGAATCTCTTTGTTTTTTTACCACGAACCACACCAACGACACGAACCCGTTGATTTGATTACTAGAGTTGTTCGATAACTTCAGTTATTGAACAACTACCGCTTAAAAGAACTTGTGAGACAACTAACGCGAACCGAAAGTTCGCAGTTGTCAAACAAGTCCATTGGTTCGGGCTTGTTCGGACCTGTTCGTGGTGAATCTCTTTGTTTATTCTTCCCACGCACTGTTAGCTGCAAACTCTCCCCTGCTCCAAGCGGCAGGACGCCGCTAAAAAAAAGCCACATTAAAATGCCAAGGAAGGCATTTTTAATATAAAACTCCTAGGGGCGTACTAGCCGGAAGCCGTGGCTGCCGAAGATGTCGCTACTAAGTTCGGGTTGGAACGAGTTCCGCCACGCCGAAACAGCGATATTAGCCCTAGAGTAGAAGTCCCCGCCGCGCCGCATACGGTGGTATCTCCCCAATGAATAAGACGCGCCTGTAGGATCTGTCTGCGCTGTAGTTGGATAATCTCCCGACCTGTCCCAGCACCACTCATATACGTTCCCGTACATATCATACAACCCCCACGCGTTAGGCAGTTTCTTTCCAACTTCATGCGTCATGTAGTTTGAATTGTCCCCATACCATGCGTAATTTGTAAGGTCGCTTTCATTATCTCCAAAAGACCACGTTGTCGTCGTCCCTGCCCTGCATGCGTATTCCCACTGCGCCTCCGTAGGCAACCTGTAGCCGGTAGAACCTGCAACAACCTGTACTGCATCCCATGTTGCATCTGCTTCCATGTTTGGTACTGTTCCCCAATCAGCAGTATCTGTACTGCCATTTATCCTGTATGCCGCAGTTAATCCTTCAATCATGCTTAACTTGTTGCAGAATACTATAGCATCATACCAGTTTACCATTTCCACAGGGCGTCTGCTCTGGATTTCTCCCTCAGGTGTGTCTTTACGTTCGTTAAGACTATATATTCCATCAAAGTAACTTGGATTATTTCCCATAACTACCTGATACTGTTCCTGAGTTACTTCATACTTGCCCATGTAGAAACCGCTGGTTAATGTCACCTGATGCGGTGTTTCTTCTTTTTTTACTCCATAAGATACATATGAAATACCGCCCATTGTGAAAGTACCCGGATTAATCCATACCATGCCAATAATATCCACATTCCACTTTGCATACAGTGTTACATTTCCTGTTACTGTATAAGTAGAACCTACCGCATACGTTGTTCCGCTGCCATTTGCGGCAGTATTCCAGCCTGTAAATGCGTACCCGGTTTTTACAAGACTTCCCTTATCAGGAAGAGTAATGCTTGCGTTTTGGTTTGCGCTCATCGCATCCGGAGCTGTCCCGCCTGTCGCGCCGTTGGCGTTAAATGTAACCGTATACTCCCACTTCGCGTAAAGAGTTGTATCGCCTGTTACCGTAAAAGAGGAATCTGGCGTATATGTCTCCCCGCTGCTGTCTGCGTTTTCATTCCAGCCGCCGAAAGCATAACCGGGTTTGGAAAAAGAACTGTTATTTGGCAATGTTATGTCTGTACTGTAATCTGCCGTCTGAGTAGTTGGAGCGGTTCCGCCGGCGCCGTTAATGTCAAAAGTAACTGTGTAATTATTAATATTCCACTTTGCGTAAAGAGTTAAGTTGGCGGCAATTATATATGTAGAACCTGCCGCGTATGTTGTCCCGCTTCCTTCTGCGTCCGCGTTCCAGCCGCCGAAGGTATGGCCGGGCTTGGAAAAAGCGCCGCCGCCCGGCAGTGTTATGATTGAACCTTCAGAAACTGTCTGCGCGTCAGGGGCATTCCCGCTTGCGTTGTTTACGTCAAATATAACCGTAAACATCCCCGGCGTATTCCATTTTGCGTATAATGTAATATATCCTGTTACCATATAAGAAGAACCTGCCGCGTATGTCATTCCGCTGCCGTCCGCGGCTGTGTTCCAGCCTGCAAATGCGTACCCGGCTTTTACAAGACTTCCCTGGTTAGGCAGCGTAATAGCCGTGTTTTGGCTTGCGTTTATATGGTAGGGAGCCGTCCCGCCTGTCGCGCCATTGGCGTTAAATGTAACGGTTAATAAACCGGCGGGCATCCACCTCGCGTAAAGAGTTGCATTTCCTGTTACCGTATAAGATGAACCTGCCGCGTATGTTATCCCGCTGCCGTCTGCGGCTGTGTTCCAGCCTGCAAATGCGTACCCGGCTTTTACAAGATTTCCCTGGCCGGGCAGCGTAATGTCCGTGTTTTGGCTTGCGCTCACCGCGTCCGGCGCTGTCCCGCCTGTCGCGCCGTTGGCGTCAAAGGCGACTGTGCGTCTCTCCCTCTCTCTTACCCTGTCCCTCAGTTCTTCAATATCAGTCCCAAGGGAACAAGCCGCAAATAACAGGCAAAAAACCGCAGCCAAACTGCTTACACTTAACGTAAAATATTTCATTTATACTCCATAGATTTTGGGAATAATTCTCCCTCTCATCACTGCCATGTTATAAAAATCTCTTTACAAACCCAACCGCGATCTTGTTATTCACAGAACGGAAATCCGTCCGCATGATATAGGAAACGTTAAACATATTCGCGATTAAGACTCCACCGCTGACATCCAGCGCGAAATAGTTTTCAGAAATTTTTCCTTCAGGGAAAGTAAACGTGCTGAACATCACGCCTCCCCCCGCGCCGGCGTACAGGCCGCTTTTGTCAAAAAACGGAAAGAACGCGCAATAATGGGCGAAAGGAAAAAATGAATAATACTGCGCTTCGTCATAACCGCTTACAAACCCGATGTCAACTCCCAAATCAAAAAATGAATATTTAAACGGGGAGAAGGTTCCCTGTACAGTGCCTGTTACCCAGGGAGCCGAAAAAGACGTTCCTACAGACGCGCCTATGGAATTAAACTGGGATTTATCTTTTTCTTTTTTCGGTTTGGAAGACGCCGGGCTGAAAGAAGGAGCGGTATCAGGCTGCGCGGAAGGGCGCGGCGCAGAAGAGCGCGGAGCGGCCGAAACGGCGGGAGCTGAGGCGTTCAATGTATAATAAATATCGCTGATTATGCTGCCTCGGTAAAAGGGTCTCTGTCTTTGATCTGTAAGAGACAGGGTTTCGTTGGCGACATGAGCCGCCATTATGGCGATTGGCTCTGTAGATTTAATGTGCTTCAAAAACGCCTGCGCAAAAGGGCTGTTCCGCTTTCCGGGAAGCCCGTCATCGGCTTTGTTGCCGGGCGCGGTGGAAAACATAATGAATAAATCGGGCGGCAAATCGTTAACTACAGAAAGCCCTCTCGCGCCGCTTCCGCGCGTTCCTGTCGGCAGCGGATTATCCCTGCATGAATCCAAAACAATGACATTTACCTTGTTCTTCGCTCCTTCCAGAATGTCAAGCAGGTTGTTAAGCGAATACGAGCCTGCGCGCACGCGGCTTTCGCTGTCAATTGTAACGTCAACAGGCAGCAGGTAATTTTCATCGCGTATCTGCACCGCGTGTCCCGCGTACCAGAAAAAGCCTTCGCTTGTCTTGTTGCTTTTAAGGCGCGCGGCAAAAGCGTCCACAGCGTCTATCATCTGGTAATGATCAAGGTTTATTTTTATATCCACCTGATACCCCAGTTCCAGAAGAGCTTCTCCTATATCGCGCGCGTCGTTTTCGGTATTCTTCAGTTTCTCAATGCGCTGGTAATCCATATTCCCTATCACAAGCGCGTACTTCAGCGGAGCTGAAACATTCAGAGGAGCTGACGTATTCATCGGAGCTGATACATTCTGCTCATCTGAAACATCCTGCTGTGCGAAAGATACGCTGACCGCAGCAGCTAAAAAAAGAACAAAAAACACATTGATTTTACCGTACTGCATAAATACCCCTTTATTCCAAATTTATTACCATAAATCAATCTTTTAGTCAATAGAAAATACAACTTTACGGCTTTTTAAAGATAAAAAAACAGGAAAAATTCTTAAAAATGCGGCGCGTTATCCGGTTTCTGCGTATTTCTTTACGCTTTCCAGCAATTCTGACGGCTTAAAAGGTTTATCAATAACATCAAGAACTCCGCAGTTTTCCGCCGCAGACAGCAATTTTTCATCACGAAAACCTGTAAGGAATAAAACAGGAATGTCTTTCCATTGGCGGTTTTCTTTCAGGCGGGCAGCCGCTTCAAGGCCGCTTATTTCCGGCATTTGGACATCCAGGAGGATTAAATCCGGTTTTTTTTTCTCAAGAAGGGAAAACATTTTTTGAGCCGAAGGCATTGTCAGTACCCGGTATTCCCCCTCCAGGGCACAGGCCGCAACAGTCAGATTGGCGTCGTTATCGTCTACTATAAATATCAATTTCTGCATAGTTATCCCATGTTGTTTTTTAAGTCTTCTCTGAACAACCGCATTTGTTTTGCGATCCTTATATGTCTGGCGACTTTATCGTTCAATTCCCTGGGCTTGAAAGGTTTTACGATAAAGTCAGAAGCGCCGATGGAAATTGCCTTGTTCACATGATCCATTGTACCTTCGGTTGTTATAATTATAATCGGAGTATCCTCATAATCCGGCATTGCCCGTATCATCTGGATAAGATCAAAACCGTTCAATACGGGCATTAAATAATCAAGAAGGATCAAATCCGGTTTTTTCGTCCGCAGAAAATCAAGTACGTCCTGGGATTTGGAAAGTATATACACTTTAAACCGGTCATGCAGGGCGTATTGCATTGCGCGTAACATACTGGTTACATCGTCAACAATAAGAACAACAGGCTTGTTGCCGGTTTCATCTCCGGCTGAAGCTTCTTTTTGATCCAAAGAACTCAGGTTATTCTCGACAATCTCAATTAACTTTGAAGCGTTATAAGGTTTGATAATATAATCAACCGCTCCCAGGCTTAAGCCTTTAACCACGCTTTCCCTGTCGCTTTTCCCTGTCAGGAAAACTACCGGAATGGCGGAAAAACGCCCGTCAGCTTTCAGGGTTTTAATGGCTTCATATCCGTCAACATCAGGCATGTTGACATCCATGAGAATTAAATCGGGAGTAATATTTTCAAGCATTTCGAACATTTTTCCGGCGGAATCCGCGGTAAAAACATCATATTGATTCTGCAGCCTGTTTTTCGCCGATACAAGACTGTACTGTACGTCGTCAACATAAATAATTTTTCTTCGCGTTCCAGCAATTTGAGACAATGATTTAGCCGGTTCTTTCATTACCATAACTCTCCAGTTTTTCAATTATTTCCCTGAAATTCGTTCTGTCAATATTGTCCCGCAGCCAGTCTGCAAGACCGTCATCCGCCGTATATTTATACTTTTCTATTTCCGCCATCGCCTTGTCCGCTTCCTCAATATCATAATCTTTGCAGGCGTCAAGAAACTTTTTCAGTGTTTCAGTGTCAGGAGAATCTTTGTGCGGTTTCGGGTTTTCCGCTTCAAGGTCATCAAACATTTTTTCCAAACCGCCGATTAATTTCCATGCATCCGCAAGGAATGTTTTGTGGCGCTCATGTATGAAGCTAAAATCGCCTTTTTTTGCCGCTTCTTCAAGTTCTTTCGCTTTAATGCCAATAGGGCCCGCGCCGACATCAATGCTTGTTCCCTTAATCCCATGAACTTTTATTTCGTAATTTTTGATTGTCCCCTCATCAGGTTCTTTTTCGATTTCCTCAAGCAGCGAACCAACGCTGGATTTGTACGAACGCAGAACTCTAAGGTATTGTTTTTCATCGCCTTCGTACCGTTCCAGTCCCGTCGCCATATCCAGTCCGTCAATTTTTTTATCCAGAAGCCTTGTTTTGGTTTCGCCTAACGTATCCATATACGCTTCTGCCTCCGCTTCAGCCTCCTCAAATTCGCTGTGAAGCACATGTTCCGTAATCCTGTCCAGAACCGCTCTTGTCTGTCTTGAACAACCAGCGGATTTCCCCGCGGCGCCTCCAGCGGCCCGTATTTCATTTAACGAATCCAAAGTTCCTTTTCTGTCGTAGTCAGCGCACAGTTTTTTAATGACCGCCATCCTGCCGCGTAAATCATCGATGTCCTCATTCCCCGGCGTATCTCCGCCGTCTTCTTCCCGTTCTGATTCCAGTTTTTCCGTTAGCTGGCGCAATTTATTCAGGAATTCCGGTGACAATTCCTTTAACAGCTCTATGTTTTCCTCCCGTCCTTCCGTCTCCAGCCTGTTTGCCTCATCGGAAAGCTCTTTTTCGCCAATATTAGAAAGGGAACTTTTAATGCCGTGAACTGTTGTTACAAACTTTTTTAACGTATCCCCGTTTTCAAATCCGTTTTTATCTTCCAGCAGCGCCGCGGCTTTATGCGCGTCACGGATAAAAGATGCCATCAAAACCGAATCTATCGCGGCGCTGTTCCCGGTCACTGCATATCCGGCAGGTACGGCGTTTTTGTTTTGCCGCCTTGCCGCTTCTATTACTTCAGCCGGCTGCTTGTCCCGCACAAATTTGTTAAGAATCGTGTTCATCTGCCGTATATCTATCGGTTTTGATATAAAATCGTCAAAACCGTTATTAATAAACATATCCGCCTGCCCGGACACCGCGTTTGCTGTAAGAGCGATAATCGGCTCGCTGTAACCCAGGGCGCGTATATGTTTTGCCGCCTCTATGCCGTCCATTTCAGGCATCATGTGATCCATGAAAATAATATCGTATATTTTGCCTTCCTTTATTTTATCAATGGCTTCCTGTCCGCTCATGGCAGTGTCAATTTGCAGCCTGTATAATTTCATAAGACCGACGGCGACATAGATATTTGTTTCTACATCGTCAACGACCAGAATGTTTCCGTAGGGCATCGGGTCGCGCACGATTTTGTTCCTCACTCTCCTGGTCATAAAATTAATCTGGAACTGACGCAGGTTGTCAGCTACATCGCTTCCGATAATTTCCCTGTTTTCAGTTTCCTGCGGCAGCTTGACGATAAAATGAGTGCCTTTATCAGGCTCGCTTTCCACGCTGATATTTCCGTCCATAAGGTCAACAAGACGCTTTGTGATCGTAAGGCCAAGTCCTGTGCCTTCGATTGTAAGATTTTTTCTTAGGTTAAATCGCGTATATTCTTCAAACAATTTTTTTAACTGATCTTTTGTCATTCCATTGCCGGTATCCCTGACGCTCAGAACCAGAATTATGCCTTCCCTGTCATGTCCGAGCCATTTAACCTGGTTATTCATCAAATGATCAGGCAGATACGAGATTAACGGAATTGGTTCTGTAGAGACAGATAATATAACCTTTCCCGAATCAGTATACTTAAACGCATTGGACAAAAGATTATTCAAAATTTGTTTAATGCGAAGCGAATCGCCTATAAGATTCGCCTGAGTATTTTCATCGATTTTAAGCTCAAACTCAATCGGCTTTGATTCAACGCGCATCATGTTCAATTGAACGGAATCATTTATCATGCTTGCGACTTTATAAGGAGAAGGCATTATGTCAAGTTTACCAGCTTCAATTTTTGAAAAATCCAGTATGTCGTTGATGATACCCAAAAGCATATCGCAGGAGTTGTAAATTTTATCCAGTCCTTCTTCGATATCCGCAGGCAATTGTTCATTGGATATTAATAATTCGGTAACGCCGAGAATTGCGTTCATCGGCGTGCGTATCTCGTGGCTCATATTCGCAAGGAAGCTGGATTTTGCGGAATTCGCGAGATTCGCGGCCTCGTGCGCCTTGTACCTCTCGGAGCCTGAAACGGCAAGCGCCATTAAATCCGCGAGGGAAGAAGCAAAGTTCTGCTCTTCTATCGTCCACTCGCGTTTTTGAGGATAATCATCGCATATCCACTGTTCTACGCAGACAACTCCAACCATCTGACCGTCAACGCGGATTGGCGCGTCAAGAGCCGCGCATAAAAAATCATATCCGCTGAAAGAATCGGTAATCAGCCTGCACTCATCAATATTGTTCATGATAATAAGACGCTCGGATTTCAGCAGTTTCAGATATTCCTGATGGTTTGTCAGATTAAATGTTTCCAGAGAATCCCTTTCATTGGTGAACATATCATAACTGGAAATGCATTTTAAAATATTATCATTCCCAAAATAGCTCCATATGCCTATGCGGTGAGCGCTCAGCGCGGTGCATCCTTCCTGCGCGACAATATCAGAGGCGTCTTTTAAAATTCCCGCGGAAATGGTCGGCGACTTTGTGATTTTCGCGAGCGCATGATTCAATTTTTTGGAATACTCATAAGAGAACGCGGTTTCCTGTTCAATTTTTTTAAGCTTTGATATGTTATGCGAAATACCGATAATTCCCACTACCGCGCCGTTAAGCATAAGAGGCACTTTTGTCGTTTCATAAAGATGGCTTGTTCCGTCCGCGCAGGGAATATTTTCTTCAACTGTAGTTATGCAGTTCTCATATATTGCTTTCGCGTCATGTTCCATGTGGAAGCCCGCTATATCAGCCGGAATATCAAGAACATCAGAGTCGGTCTTTTCCAGCATGTCTTCCATGCGCTTGTCAAAATTTTTCAAAAACGCCTTGTTGCAGCTCTTGTATTTTAAACTCAGATCCTTTGTAAAAATAAGATCGGGAATGGAATCAAATAAGGTAGTAAGGGTGGCGGTTTGAAGCGCGAGTTCATCAGTGCGTTTTTTAACAATTTTTTCCAGATTCCTGCCTGTCATGCGGCTTCTGACAAAGAAAACTGCTATCAGCGTCAGTACAAGCAAAAAAAGCAGGGATAAACCCATAAACAGCGGGCGCTGCGCTTCCACAACCTTGCTGCGGTAATCGTAGGTTCTTCTCAACCAGTGATCCGAAATGCTCTTGGTGTCTATGTTGACAAGCGCTTTGTCAATAATGGAACAAAGAATTTCCGCGTTTTTGTTAATGCCGAATTGAATATCCATCGCATAGTCAAACACTATATTGGTTTTGTAATCGGGAAGTTCCATATAATGGGTCAGATACAAAAGCCTTCTCTGGTTTGCCATGACCATGTCAATTTCCCCGCGCATCAGCGCGGCAAACGCTTCTTCAACGCTTTCGTACTCAACTGTCTTTGTATGGCCGGGGAACCATTTATTAAAAACCGCGGCATAGGCGGTATTCTTCGCCAGGCCAACCCTGGCATATAAAACCTCGTTGAGTTTTATATCGGGGAAGTCGATATGTGAAATCAGCGCATAAAAATCGGTTATGTGCGCCGACCCTGGCCATAAAAACTGCCCATCGCGTTCATGCGACTGGTTTAGTTCAGTAACCAGAGCAACATCCCCTCTCTTTAGCATTTCGAATATTTGCGGCCACTGAGTATGTTCATCATTAACGCGGTTAAAAGTTAATCCTGTAAGATACGATATTTCATCAAGTATATCCAGAGACGTCCCGCGCCATTTTTTTTCGCGCGCGTCATAAAAAGAGCCGGGGTAATTGCCCGGATCAACGCCAACCGGCACCGTTGGATTATTGCGGATAAAATTAAATTCTTCTTCTGTTAGCTGCATTTGCACCTTATGCTTCATATATTCAGTGTGCGACTTGTTATACAGCGCTGTCAGGTAATGCAGGCTGCCTTCAGTTTGCAGTATTTTTTCCACTGCCGAGATGATTGGATCAAGGGCGGGATTGTGAGTCGATAAAGAAACCGGACTGTAGATCAGCGGGTAAAAATAAAAAGCCGCCATGTCGCTGTGTTCAATAAAATTTATCTCCGAGGTGCCAGTGTAATAGAAGGCGTCAATTTTACCGCTTTTAAGAGCGTCGTAAACTAAACTGACATCATCCAGTATAACAGCCTCAAATGCGCCCGGATCAAGTTCGGAAGACACGGTAAATATTGTGGCAGTGCCCTTAATGAAGCCGCAGCGGATCCGGCGATCTTTGATTATTTCATCAAGAGGGTTTGCGCCTGCCAGGCGGAAATATTTAAGCGGACGCATCGCGATAGCGCTTGTCATGCGGTAAATTTCAAGCCGTTCCGCCCTTGCCGTTAATTCGCCTGTGAAGGAGATTTCTCCGGTTTCCAGACCTGCGAGCAATTCATTCCACTCGTAAAGCGCGGGCCGGAAGGTAATGCCGAAAATCCCTGAGAGCCATTCGCAGAACAGGGCGGTAAATCCATTGATATCGCCGTTTTTATCCTTAAACGCTTCCGTACTAAGCGGCATTCCGTAAATAAGCGCGTCGTTATTTTCCCGGATTCTGGCGATGGCGTTTTTTTCTTCCTGTGTCACGCCGGGAATTTCAGTGTAAGATGAAATTAAATACTTGCCGGAAAATTTGTTTTTATCAGAGGCGGAACACCCAAAAAAAATTATGGATATAAGCGTTATAACCAGTATTAATATTTTTTTATTTTTCATTTTTTGCCAAATCAGCCGCGTATTCTTTGGCCGTTTTTTCCGCTTCATCAAATTCACTGTGAAGCGCATGCTCCGCAATTATTTCCAAAACCGCTTTGGTTTCTTTGGAGTAATTTTTAACGCCTGCGATTATATCCAATATTCCCTTCCTGTCGTAATCCCCGGCCATCCGCTGAATTTCGTTCAACGCGCCGCTCAATTTTTCCATATCATCATCTTCAGATGCTTCGTTTCCGCCTGGTTTGAATTCCTTCTTTTCCAGAAGAGCGCGTAACTTATCAAGGAATTCGGGAGCAGTTTTTTTAATAAGGTTTATATCATGTTCGCGTCCGCCTGTTTCAAGCAGCAGCGCCAAATCCGCTGTTTCTGTTTCCTGAATGTTCCATAAAGCGCTCTTTATGCCGTGAATCATTACGGTAAATTTTTGCAATACAGCATTGTCTTCAAATTCATTTTTCAGCAATGCTTCATCCAGCCAGGCTGCAGCTTTGTTCGCGTCTCTGATAAATGAATCAATTAAAAAAGAATTAATCTGTTCATGATTTGAATCGCCGCCCGTTTCTTTAGAAACGCCCGCTTCTTCAGAAACGGACGTTTCATTTTGCCTGCGCGCTGATTCAATTATTTCAGGAGATTGTTTGTCGCGGATAAAAGTATTTAAGACAGAGTCGAGCTGGCGTATATCTATCGGTTTGGATATAAAATCGTCAAAACCGTTCTCCAGGAACATATCCGCCTGCCCTGTTACCGCGTTTGCAGTAAGCGCAATAATGGGATGAGCGTATCCAAAACCGCGAATGCGTTTTACCGCTTCCAGTCCGTCCATTTCAGGCATCATGTGATCCATAAAAAGAACATCGTAAATATTGCCTTCTTTTATTTTATCAATCGCTTCCTGTCCGCTCATGGCAATTTCAATTTGCAGTTTGTAAAGTTTCAAAAGACCGGCTGCGATATAAATATTGGTTTCTATATCGTCAACAACCAGAACTTTTCCGTAGGGCATCGGATCGCGCTCAATCTGCCCTCTTTGCCCGTGTATCATGTAATTTTTGCGGAACTGCCTGAGATTTTCCGTAACGTCTTTGCCCAGCGTTTCGTCATCTACAATTTCCTGCGGAAGACGCGCCGTGAATAATGTGCCTTTATCCGGTTCGCTTTTTACATGTATTTGACCGCCCATTAAATTTATAAGACGGTGCGTAATCGCAAGACCAAGCCCGGTTCCCTCTACATAATTTTTGCTTCTCTGATTAAAACGCGCATACTCCTCGAACAATTTATCCAGTTGATCATTTGTCATGCCCTGACCGGTATCCTGCACGCTTAATACAAGAGTTACCTGATTACTCCGCTGCTGAGGCTGCGCGGTTTCCGGTTTAGCTTCAACTTCTACCGATAATATAACTTTTCCGGTGTCAGTATATTTGAAAGCGTTGGAAAGCAGGTTATTTAAAATTTGTTTGATGCGAAGTTCGTCGCCGATTAATTTCGCCGGCACATTTTCATTTACCAGAAGCTCAAATTCAACCGGTTTTGATTCAGTGCGCATCATGTTAAGGTGCACCGAATCATTTATCATGCTTGCGACTTTGTACTGAGCGGGTATAATGTCAATTTTTCCCGCTTCAATTTTTGAAAAATCAAGTATGTCGTTGATGATGCCCAAAAGCAAATCACACGAGCTGTGTATCTTGTCAAGGCCTTCTTCAATATCTTTGGGAATTTTTTCATTCTGTATCAATATTTCCGTGACGCCGAGAATCGCGTTCATCGGCGTGCGTATCTCGTGGCTCATGTTCGCAAGAAAAGAAGATTTTGACCGGGAAGCGGCAAGAGCCGCGGCTTCCGCTTCCTTGCGCTTTGTTATGTCACGGGCAATGCCCAAAATTCCCACAACACTATCATTTAACACAAGAGGCATTTTTATCGTTTCATATAACGGCCTTGTGCCGTCAAAGCGCGGTATGCGCTCTTCTATTGTAACAGGCTGTTTTTCGCGGATAACCTTGCGATCCATGTCGGTGTAAGCATGAGCTTCCTCTTCCGTCATCCCCATGTCTTTACTGTCGTAATTCCCCGTAATCTCATTTATTCCCTTGTTGAAATGTTCCAGAAAAGCTTTGTTGCAATGCAGGAATTTTAAATTCAGGTCCTTGGTAAAAATTAAATCGGGAATTGAATCAAACAA
Source organism: Treponema sp. (assembly GCA_031256445.1). Lineage (GTDB taxonomy): Bacteria > Spirochaetota > Spirochaetia > Treponematales > Breznakiellaceae > WQXQ01. Next base: position 61,657 of record JAIRQN010000029.1, read on the forward strand.
TGCCGATAAAGTGGCTGTCTGAAACGCAAGTTCATGAGCGCGTTTTTCAACCAGCTTTTCAAGTTCTTTACCGGTAAGGCGGCTTCTGAAAAAAAGAACAACAACAAGCAGCAGTACAAGCAAAGATAAATGATTAACCGTAAATTTTATGCCGAATAATCCGATCAGCCATTCACAAAAAAGAGCGGAGTACTCTTTTATTTCTCCATCTGTATTTCCCCGACCGCCGCAGCCGGAAATAAGCGCAGATAACAATATTACAGGAAATAAACAGCATATTGTATCGATGAATCTTTTTTTCATCGCAAATACCACCCGGTTTTCTGTAATTTTTTCCCCGCTAATGGTACTTTTTAATCACAAATACCACCTGGTTCTATTGTTCTTGTAATATTTTATCAATGAAAACACTGAATTGTCAAGAAAGCATAAAATTAACGATTTATTTGGAAAAGCCTTTAAAATGTGTTAAAAAAATAAAATTTCATTTAGCCGTGGCTTTTTCTAAACTAATGAATGGTATCATCCTGTCAAAAATGAATGTTCAAATCTTCCGCTTCTGTAATTAGTGACGTAATATTTTACAAAATCGGGCAGGCCGGAGTCGAACCGGCGACCTCTTGGTCCCGAACCAAGCGCGCTACCATCTGCGCTACTGCCCGTTTGATTTTTCAGTAATTTTACCTTTTTTAGGATGGAGTGTCAAGAAAAGATATGGTTATGGTTTGCTCCCATTATGAAAAATAATAACTCTATTTATTCCTTCTCTATCACAGGCGCAAACCATTCCATTTGGCAATAGTTCCCGTCATAACAGCTAATGTCTATCTTTTCAAAATATATTTTATCGCGCAATAAAGCGTATTTTTGATTGCTGTCATTTGCAAATTTCCATATTTTATTATACATTTCTCCTGCCATGCGCCTGTTTAAATCATAATAATGATGCTTGCCAATATAACGAAATCTTGCGCATAAACAACTGTCAAAAACATATTTGCTGAAACCTTCAGGTATATTATTAAAATTTTTAACCTGTACAGAAGTTATATATTCGGAATTCCCGGCTTCTTTATTAATATTGTATGTAAGTCCAATATAAACATCAGGATTTTTTACATTGGTAACATATTTCTTTTTATTTTCCCAAAATTGAATTGCGGCTTTTGGCGCGGAAGCAATAGATTCATCAAAAGGAATAATGCTGCTGATGCCCAAAATCAAAAATCGCGGAACCATTACAATTTCCGGACCGAATAATATGCCGTCTTTCAGCCTTTCTTCATCAAATAAAAACAGCGGCGGCTTAACTTTAACAATTTGACCGTTTTTCCGGAACTCTCCGGGTAATATGCCAAATTCTTCTTTAAACGCTCTTATATATGATTGCTCGTAACCATAGCCGTAATTTAAGGCAATATCAATAATATGCGCATCTTTTTTTAGTAAATCATCAAGACTTGCTGTTAATTTACGCGATCGGATGTATCCTGTAATGGTTTGCCTAAAGGCAAATTTGAATAATCTGCGCAGATGTCCATCTGATAATTCGTACTTTTTGGAAAGTGAAGCCAGATTTATTCCGTTTTTAATCCCTTTTTCTATATCAATTAACATATTTTCAAGTAAATCATACGGTCTGAGCATGAAGCCTCCTTTGCGCTGTATCCTGGATATTGAAAATAAAAAAAGTCTGGCCTTAACCAGACTTTAAAAATCGGGAGCGACGGGGCTCGAACCCGCGATCTCCGGCTTGACAGGCCAGCGTGATAAACCAGCTTCACTACGCCCCCAATGTTCTTATAAACTAGCAAAAATCAAGAATTTAGTCAAGACTGTTTCCGCCCTGCCGGGCATTTTATGCTGTTTCCAAAAAACTGAAGAATTGATAAACTGATTGCATGAACTATTCCCGCTTTTTTATCCCTACTTTAAGGGAAGTTCCGCAGGATGCGGTAATCGCGAGCCACAGGCTGATGTTCCGCGCGGGCCTTCTTCGCAAGCTGGCGAACGGGCTGTTCGCTTACCTCCCGCTGGGACTTCGTTCCTTTCGCAAGGTTGAACAGATTGTCCGCGAAGAAATGGACGCTATCGGCGCTCTTGAAATAAAGCCGACTGTCGTTATCCCCGGAGAATTATGGAAAGAATCCGGGCGATGGGACTCAATGGGCGAATCAATGCTGCGGGCAAAAAACAGGCTGAACAACGATTTTGTCATCACTCCCACGGCTGAAGAGGCTTTTACCGCCATCGTCAGGGACGAGCTTTCCAGTTACCGGCAGTTGCCGCTTGCGATGTACCAGATAAACACAAAATTCCGGGATGAAATCCGCCCGCGATACGGCGTAATGCGCGGGCGCGAATTTGTGATGAAAGACGCGTATTCATGGCATGCTGACGAGGAAAGCATGGACGAAACATACCAAGCGATGGGCCGCGCTTACAGGCGCATTTTTAAGTGCTGCGGCCTTTCGGTGATTCCGGTAAAAGCAGACTCAGGAGCGATGGGCGGAAGCGGCTCGGAAGAATTCATGGTAGAAAGTGAAATCGGCGACAATACATTGATCCTCTGTAAAAATTGCGGATACGCGGCCAATGTTGAAAAAGCCTCCTGTAAAAACGACTTTGCAGCGCAGACAACAATTGAAAGCGCGAAAGCCGCCTGCATGAATACTCCGGCTATCAAAAAAATTGACACGCCGCAGGTAAAAACAATTGATGAACTGTGCGCTTTTTTAAAAATGGACTCAAAAAGTTTTATAAAGACTCTTATATACCGCGCGGAAAATGTTGAAATGGATCTGTCTTCCGCTCCGGGGTGCGAAAAACTTGAACGTAGAAAATCACCGGCTGACGCGCCGTCTGACAAACCTGCCGGCAAAAGCGGCGTATCCGCGTACAGCGAAGCGTTTTTCGCGGTAGCGATCCGCGGCGACCTTGACGTAAACGAAATTAAACTTGCCTCTGTCCTTAAAGCAAGTGAAGTATCTCTGGCATCTGACGCCGATGTTACGCGCTTTACAAACGCGCCTGTAGGTTTTGCTGGTCCGGCAGGATTAAAAACCCTGCCTGTAATTATCGACTTTAGCGTAACGGCAATGCCGGACGCTGTAACAGGCGCGCTGGAAAAAGACAAGCATTACGAACACGCCGCCTATGGACGCGATTTTGACGCATGGATGACAGAAGACATTCGCACGGTAAAAGCCGGAGATCGCTGCTGTCAATGCGGGGGCGAACTGTACGCAAAAATGGGCAATGAGCTTGGCCATATTTTTAAACTTGGATACAAGTACACCCGTTCAATGAATGTGAGCTATCTTGATGAGAACGGCAAGAGTCAAACGCCGATCATGGGCTGTTACGGCATTGGAGTGGATCGAACGCTTGCCTCTGTAATCGAGGAACATCATGATGAAGCGGGAATTATCTGGCCCGTATCTGTAGCGCCTTTCCATGTCATTATTGTGCCAATCAGATATGAAGGCGCGGTTAAGGAAAGCGCTGACAGACTCGCTGCCGAATTAACGCATGCGGGGATCGAAGTCCTGCTTGACGACCGCAATGAACGCCCCGGAGTAAAATTCAACGACGCGGATTTAATTGGTATTCCCTGGCGCGTTGTAATAGGAGAAAAAGGTTTAAAACAGTCACCTGCCCAGATTGAAGTAAAAAGCCGCGGTGAAAAAGAGAACCGCATGACAGATTTGGATAAAACCGCCGCCAGTCTTGCGCGGGAAATAAAGGAAGAATTGGCAAAATTTTTACCTGTACGCGATAACATAGTATAAAAGCCCTATGTATTCGTGTAACGCCAGCGAAGTTTTGCCAAGATAACCCATTGAAGGCATATAGCTGAAAAAATCGTACTTTCTGCCGCGGTGGCATTTGTAATCGGTCGGCGCGGGAATAACAGAAATTCCGTTGCTTTCAAAACAGTATACGCCCCGTTTTATATGGTAAGCGGAAGTAACAAGAATTGCCTTTTTGATTTGATAATCGCCCGCATCAGGACTGCTGATGACAAGTTTTGCCGTTTCTCTGGCATTTTCCCAGGTGTTGCGGCTCTTGTCTTCCGGAATAAAACGTTCAGCAGGCAATCCCAGTGATTCATACAATCTGTGCGCGGCGATTGCTTCAGGTTCCTGATTATATTCAAAAACCTTTCCTCCGGTAAAAACCAGCGGAACGGGAAACCTGTCGCGGAGAGTGAACGCGTAAAGGGCCCTTTTCATGGCTTCGGAAGAAAGAACGTCTTTTCCGGTTCCGGCTTCCGGAGACCCCTGAACAGTTCCTCCGCCCAAAATAATAATCGCCTGCGGCCATTCTGACATTACATCATCCTTAAGCGGAGGATAGGCGTTTTCAAGCGGCTTTAAAAGGAAATCCGAAACCGGCTGAATGGACATTGTATAAAAAAGCAGTAATATAAAAACAGGAAATATTTTATACCTGCGCGGAATGTAAATGACAAGAAGAAGCAGAGCTAAAATAAGACATCCCGGAGGAAGAAGAAACACAGTGGCGATTTTTGAAAGGAATATCATTGAATTTTTATGAATTCTCCTACCCTTAGGGGAATTACGCGATCTCCAAGTCCGGGACGCTCCATCAGCGCGTTTTTTATTTCGAATAACGGATAAAGAAGCGGTTCGTCGGAAAGGCTTATAACGCCAAAGTGCATGGGGATAGCGTATTTCGCCTTTAGATCAACAGACGCGGAAAAAAATTCTTCCACATTCATATGCGAATAATGCATAAACCACCTTGGATCATAAGCGCCGGCTCCAAGAATTGCGTAATCAATATCCCAGAACCTTCCAAATTCCTTAAACCCGATAAAATAACCTGTGTCGCCTGAAAAATAAACTGTCTTTGAACCCTGAATAAGATAACCGCCCCATAATGTTTTTCTGCTGCCCTGATCTTTCCCCAAACGCCGCGACCAGTGCTGCGCGGGCAATAATGTGTACTCTACCGAATCAAGCGTAACGCTTTGCCACCAGCCAAGTTCGTGTACTTCTTTCGCGCCATAACTGGTCAGAAGTTTTTTTAAGCCGAGCGGAACAATAAAAACCGCATCTTTTTTTATCAGCTTCTTGACCGAATCCTTATCCAGATGATCGTAATGATTATGACTGATCAGCACAACCGGCTTTTGAGGCGTTTTGGAATAATCAAATTTTATATACTCATCTTTTGGCATAATAAAAGCGGCTCTTGACAGAAACGGATCGGTAAAAATTGTTTTACCGTTCATCTTAATAATAACCGCCGCATGGCCGCAATAGGAAATACTGTCAAAGCTGTTATCTGAAAGATAGGAATAATCGTTTTTTACGCTGCCGTATTGGGTTTTGGAAATTTTTTCATACTTTTTCTTTTTACTGAAAAACCATGAGCCGCTTTTATGTTCTCTCTGTTTAAGCCAGGGATTAAAAAAAGTCCCGTCAGCGGCTGTATTGGGCGCGTACAGCATCTCACTGTCCGCCGACCGCGTTATTTCATGCCACTGGGCTTCGGAAAATTCAGGAGGCTGTGAAACGCACTGGGTAATGAATAATATTGCAGGTAACGCGAAAAAAGGGAGTAATTTCTTTACGCCCACCGCCTATAAACCCATTGCCTTCTTGAAATTTTCTACAATTTCGTCTACCATGGGCCTTGCGTCTATATCAACCAAAAGCCCTTTCTGCCGGTAAAAATCAATTAGCGGGGCTGTCTGTTCGCGGTATACTTCCAGCCGCTTTTGAATTGCTTCAGGCTTATCGTCATCGCGGATATAAACCTCGCCGCCGCAGTGATCGCAAATGCCTTCCTGTTTCGGTTTGTTAAATACCGCGTGAAAATTAAAACCGCATTTACGGCAAACCCGCCTTCCGCCAAGACGTTCCAGCACGCCTGAGTCGGGTATGTCAAAATTTACAACCTTGTCTATAGCGGAGAATTCTGACAACGCCTGCGCCTGCGGTATGGTTCTTGGAAAACCGTCCAGAATAAAGCCATTCTGAACATCATTCATGGCAAGCCGTTCTCTGACAAGAGCGATTGTGGTTTCATCATCAACCAGCTGCCCCGCATCCATGATGGCTTTCACCTTCAGGCCAAGCGTACTTTCAGCCGCGACTGCCGCGCGGAATATCGACCCTGTGCTGATCTGCTGGATTTTCAGAATTTCAACGGCTTTAACAGCCAATGTGCCTTTTCCGGCTCCCGGAGGCCCTAAAAATATCAATTTCATTATTTGCTCCTTTTGATTATTATATGACGATATGTCAAAATGAACAAGATATTCATTTCTTTAATAAATATATAACCGCCTTTTTGCCGGAAAGAAGTATTGGGATACTGGCTTGCGTTTCAAAACACGATGGGACGGCTTTTTGCAGACTGCCGTCATTTGCGTAAAGCACAACCGCTCTTCCGCCGTCTTTAAGCAGCCTTAAAAACACATCAAACATTTTTTCAGCAAAAAAACTGTCTTTTGCTTCTTTAAACATACCCCACGGCGGATCTGTTACAACAGCGTCAACGCTTTTTTCCTTAATAAAAGAAGGCAATTCTGAAAAATCAGCATTATAAAAAATAAAATTTTCCGTTTTTCTGTTTTTGAACCTGTTTATGGTAAAAGCAGCCGCTTTCCTGTTATTATCACAGGCGATAAAATTATTTATATGAAAATGTTTTAACGCCGCGCCGGGAATTGAACCGTAGCCGCAGAATGGATCAAGGACAGTGTCAGTGTGTTTCAGCCCTGCAAGGCGGCACAGGGTCCACGCCAAAGGAGGCGGCAGCTCCCCCTTATGCAGGGTTTTTTCCCAACTGGAGCGCAGTGTAAGACGTTTCATGAAAAGCGAAAAACCTTCGCTCCTGTATAAAAACCAGAACTCGGTATCGGGTAAAGAGCGGTTAACATTAAGGCCTGATTTCCGTGATAAATATTTCTCTACATCCGCTCTTAATTTGCTGTTTATTGCCGCCGGCGCATTTTCACATGAAGCGACTACCCTAAAAGTGTTAAATTTTCTGCAGTTGCGTATAACAAGATTAAAATTAACCGCAGACTGATTCTTGATTATAATATTTATGTGATCCTCAATAATATTAATGCCGCGTTCTCCATTTTCTGCGCGCCCTGTGAACCTCCGCGTCTTCGTGTGAACTTCTTCCAATACATTTATTACCGCGAAAATATTGTTAAAACAAAAAAAATTAAGTTTATCGTAACTCGTCCCGGTTTCAAAAAGGACAGCGCCTTCAAGGAGTTTATGAATCTTCGCGTCAGAAAGCCGTTCTTTTATTACACCTGCGATATAATCCTGTAATCCGGGAATAAACGTGGCATAAAATAAATATTCTTCACCGTTCACTGCTCATTATTCACTGTTAACTGCAGCCTGTGGTGCCGCCGCAGGTGTCGCATTTCATGCAGGTGCCGTTTCTTACAAGCGTAAAGGACCCGCAGGAAGTACAGGGATCGCCTTCGTATCCTTTAATGCGCGCCTGAATGATCTTTATCACTTCATTCTCTTCAGGATAGGCCTCCTGCATTACTGAAACCTGCGCCGCGCCTGCCGGATGCATTGCGGGAGACAATGAAACTGCTACAGGCGAAACAGCGCCGGAAGTCCCGCCGTAATTGGCTGAAGCCTTTGGAGAGCTGTCCTGGTTTTGCGGCTTTACAACCGGTTTGCCGACAGCGGATATGCCCGGCGAAGCCGGAAGAGGCGCGCTCACCGCCGCGCTTGGCCGGAAACCCGCGCTCTGTTTTTCACTGCGCGGCCTGGGTTCAGCCGCCGCGTCCGCTTCGTTTTTGGTTCCTGTAGCCAGAAGGTCTTCCGGTTTAACCTGGCCCAGATCGCTACGCTTAAGATAACTGATCGCAAGATCACGGAATACATAGTCAATAACGCTCGTTGCCATTTTCACATAATCATGACCCTGTACAAATCCGTTTGGTTCAAACCGACTGAAAGTAAAAGCGTCAACATATTCTTCAAGCGGCACCCCGTACTGAAGCCCAAGCGATACAGTAATCGCGAAGCCGTTCAACAGGCTGCGGAAAGCGGCGCCTTCCTTGTGCATATCAAGGAAAATTTCACCAAGGCTTCCGTCCTCATACTCGCCGGTTCTTATGAATATGGAATGACCGCCGATTTTCGCTTTTTGCGTATAACCCATTCTGCGGTTGGGCAGCGGTTTACGCATGCCCCGGACATTGCTTTTTTTATTGGCAGGCAGATTAACGGGTATATCAAGCCCTTTTTCCACCTTGATGATTGTGTCAGCTAACGGATCGGTTCCTGGAGCGAAAGTGTTAAGCGGCTGGGAAAGTTTTGAGCCGTCGCGGTAAAGGGCCACGGCTTTCAGCGCGTTCTTCCATGAGAGCATATACGCGCCTTTGACATCGTCGTAATTGGCGGCGTTCGGCATGTTGATCGTTTTTGAAATAGCGCCGGAAATAAAGGGCTGCACCGCGGCCATCATGCCGATATGCGCTGTCCATGATATTGAGCGGCTTCCGTTTTTCCCGGACGGAGTGGCGGTGTCAAACACCGGATAATGCTCCAGTTTAAGGCCGGGCGCGCCTTCCAGGCCCATGGTTCCGCAGGCGTAGAGTTCCGTATCCGCGATATCCGCGGCGCTGAAGCCGACGTGTTTTAAAAGATTAAACCCGGGCAGCGACCAGGTCG
>JAIRQN010000009.1 GCA_031256445.1 Treponema sp.
CGTTTTTAACGCGATACTAAAAGTACGTTCTTGACTGGTTTCTCGAACGGCACCCCGCAAAACCTTTTAATTAAGGATTGCGGGCTTTTTTTATGGCCAGATATGACGTTCATCACCGATGTATAAAATAAGATTTCTTATAATTGACGGACTTTTTTTGTTGTTAAAACGTCCGTTTATATACCTTAGAAGCATATTTTTATCTGCGTCTGATGGTACTAAAATTACTATATTTCTGGCTTGATCAGCTTCTCTTTTAAAAGCGTTTTTAATAGAGGACTTCGAGCCGTTGATTTTTGCATATTCCCACAAACTGCCGTTCATTAAATAATCAGGATTTTTCCAGCCTTTTATTCCTTTGCCAGTATGTGTAGGTATTATTTTTACACGTTCACCATCGGCAGCGAGTTTTTTTGCCATTTCATAATTTTTTTGAAACTCATCTGTATCTATTACATTTTTATGTACATCAACCCAACCATTTACGAATTTTTCTCTTGAATATTCTTTCCAGACAGAATCAAAATCCTTCACAATATTATCAAGCTGATTAAACTCATTTATAATACCGTACCGCAAGCCTCTATTAAACATTTCTTTTGTCATCATCCAATAATTACCGTTCTCCAACGGATTCCCGCCGAACCCTTCCATCGGTTTGAAGTGTTTGCCAAGGCTTTTCATTGTCGGATTTTCAACTTGAATGTCAGTGCCGATTTGCGATGAATAAACCGCCTGCAGTCCGGTACGGCATTGGAAGTGATACGGCGGGAAACCGAATTTTTCCCAGAACGGATGATTGGACGGCATCGCAAGAGACTGTTTTCCGCTGTGGATTAATCCGCGGCAGATGTCCGATGTTCGGCTGTCATCGACAATGAGAAGGTTCCATGCAGGCGGCGGATTATTGCGGTACTGCATCAGTTTTCCGGCGGTGTATGCGGTCTGCGTGTTTGTGCGAAAAACATTTTCCCAATAGCCGGGTCTGAATTGAAAAGCGCCGTCCGCTTCCGCAATTGCTTTAATATCTTTCCATGTTGACGCAAACCCTTCGCCTTTTTCCATTGCGTTTACAAGCCGTCCTCTGACAGTCTCAATGAAATCGCATTGCGCCAATCTTGCGACAGTGAACGCGCGGAAACGCAGTTTAGGCTCAAGCTCATCCCACTCTGGTTTTGTCATTGGAACACGTCCCTTCATAAAAGAGACAGCTTCCTCAAACGGCAGCGGCGGTATTTCTGTATCAGCGGCATTTATTTTGCGTGCAGCATGATCCATTCCCATCAGCAACGCAGTAGCAATAAGCGTTTGCGTTTCTTCTACAAGTCTTTTATTAGTTTTAGGAATAAAAAGTTCTTCAAGCTGTTCTTTTGTAACTGATACATGATTTTTTTGAAGGGCGTTTAAATATTCTATAACGGTATGTGAAATGCCTCTTTTTATACGGTGTAATGCCGCTTTATCTAATCCGTCCAGTTCAGCGAGCCGTGCTTTTTCCAGAGCTACATAATCCGTATCATTGGATTTGTCTGTGCTTTTTTTTTACTGGAATCGGACAGCGCAAGCTCTGTAGAAGGTTTTTCCAAAACGAAAGCATCTTCTTCATCGCGGGGCTTGGGTAAACGGTAGCGGTTATATAATGCGTCTTTTGAGACAGGGATTCCTTTTTCGATTGCTTTCATCAGCTGATCAAAGCTGGCTTCTTTCTCTGTCTCGACTTTTATCACAGGCGAAACAATATCGGTATAGCCGTTAAGCTCGACAGCCCAATCGATTACTTTCTGAATAAGCGTTTGCAATTCAGTGGCGATACCGATTGCGTCTTCATAAAATAAATCAGACTGCACTTCGCCCAGGGCGAGACTGCCGCCTTCGGTCTTGCTGGTCGCTATCGACTGCCCTGTGAGCCCATAACTGATTTGCGTGTCACAAGCGTCTACCAGTGAAGCGAAACCGATTAAATCGCCTGACATATTGACTTCGTGAATTGAATCAACATTTCCGACTGCCGCTGTCGATCCTGATGTAATGCCTAAAAGCATATCTGCGACGGATTTTGCTCTTTCAGAAATTGTTTTTTCATCTCCCTCCGCTTTGAAAAGCGCAATAATCGATTTTACGGAAAACTTTTCTGTCGCCTGCAGCCAGAACTCGTAACCTGCACGTTTGAACATCCACGCCCAATAAACACAACGCAGAACGCTTGTGCCGTAGGGGTTTTCGTCATCTGTGTCATGGTGATATTCAAGCCATTTGTAAGGATGATCCAAAGGCTTGCGCTCTCCAAGCTGATTAAGATACAACTGCCAATCACGCCCGAAAACAAAACGCTCCGGTTTCCTCGTGATGATATTGTCGGGAATCCAAACGCCGTCTTTATGCAGCCAGACAAGTTCGGAAACCGAAAAACCGTAATCGAGCCCGGAAAGAATTCTTTTTAATTTTGAATATAAGCGCTTCCAAAGATCGAAGCCGTTGACAAGTTCAAAAACTTTATCGGGGCAGCTTTCCGGCTGTGTGATATGAATAGGAAAATTAAGCGCAGCCGTTTTTAGTTTTCCAAGCAGGGATTTAATGCGCGGGTCTGTGCGCATATCGCGGTATATTTCATACGATGAATTTGTACCGGGCGCGATATCATCCGGGTTCGGCATGTAATTGAGAAAACTCCCAAGCATGTTATCGGTAATGACCTGCGTTGTTAAGGTTTGTTTATCGGTTTTTTTCATTTTGTTTTATTGCCTCCTCTATTCGTTTACAAGAGATATCAAAAGATTTTTTATTAATTTCAATCCCAATATACGGTCTTCCCAACATCAAACAAGCAACGCCTACGCTACCGCTTCCCATAAAAGGATATATTACGGTACCAGATGGTGAACAGCTTGTTTTTATAGCTCTACTGCATAAAGCGATTGGTTTTTGTGCAGGATGTCCACAATATTCATTGGAGTTACTACTAACACGAGGAATGTTCCATACAGATGTCATATTTTCATGGGTATTGTCAAAATAGGTTCTGTTTTGTTGCCATTCTAAAATAGCGTTTTCATATTCTTGACGAAATTCTCCGTATGATTTTTCAAACGCTTTTATTTTATTAGTCTCACAATATTTTTTTAATATATTCCAGTGGTTTTCAGTTATCATGCGCCAGCCTGATGTTGCTATCCAATGACCATATACATATTTTTGACCTGTTAATTTAATAACTATTTCGTTATTTATATTTGTTTTTTTTAATTCCTCTACTAACAATTTTCTTATTTTCAAAAATTCTTTTGGAAAACATTTAATTGAATCTAAATATTTTATGGTTTTATTTCCCTTTGTTACAAACAAACAACTTTCATGAGAGCGAGGATAAGACCTTAGAAGATTAGATTTTTGCCCTTGTGTATTTACTTTATCCCATGTAATAAAATTCCTATATGTAATTTTTCTGCTTTGTTTCAGAGGTTTTAATATCTCGCTATAAATATCCATGAGAGGTTCTTCAATACCCCAACAGTACCAACTCCCACCGTCTTTTAACAAATCAAATGAAGGGACAATCCATTTTCTATTAAACTCTAATAAATCATCGAAATTCAAATTATCATTTAATATTCCCTTTTTTCTCATTCCGTAAGGAGGATCGGCAAATAACATATCCGCTTCTATCCCCTTAAATGAAGGGAGTAATTCGAGACTATCCCCTAAATAAAGAGTAGCAATGTCAAATTTTTCAACCTGCATCACCATCTCCTTACCCTTTGAATAATTTCCTGCGCTTTGGTGTTTATCGCAGACTTCGCTTTTTCCAAGACAGGCGCACCGCTTCCCGAAGGTATTACTTTGACCAAAAGATACAAGCCGTCCATTTGATCGTCAAATTTCCATATTAGGAAAATTGCAGAGTTCGTCGATCATATCTTGCGCGCCCTCTTCGGGGAAACGGATTATTCCGTTCTCGATAAGCGGCGAGAGGAATCGGCATTTTGCGTCTTTGGAAATTGTGTTTGAAAGTTTTTTAATTGGCAGATACACGTTTTCTTCTGCGGCGAGTTTTTGCACGTAATTGCCGTAGATGCCGGAGAAAACAACGTCTTCCCATGCGATGAGTTCAAAGCCGAAAAGTTTATGCAGGATAACAAGCTGCCTGACGGTTGCAGTTTCGCTGCACACCTTCGCCCACGGTTTCAAAACATAGATGATGCCTGTTCTCTTGTGAACCGCACCTGTTATTTCCGCTGTGCGGTCGTGTTTGCCTGTAGCAGGATCCACGCCGCAGAAAAAACGCAGTTCGTTTGCAGGTGGAAGTTCTCGATATTCATGCGCTTTTATCCATGACTTTTGAATGATGCGCTGTTCATCGGAAAGCGGCTCGTTGCACCATTCAGTAGAAAAATTGTCAAAGCCGAGCTGTTCGCGTTTTTCTTCCAATGCTTCCGCGGACCAGTATTCGGGCCAAAGCGGAGAGCCGTCAGGACGCAGACAGGAGAGGCGGACGGCTATCCACCGCTTGAGCGTTCCCGCTTCCACTTCCTCGATAAGGCGCGATATCGGATCGTCAGAATGAAAAATTGTATTTACCCAAATGATAAAAACAGTTTTTCCCAGATTGAAAACAACCCTTTTAAGCCAGCGCGAAATTTTATCGCGCTGCAAAGGCGAATCAACTGCGTCATCTTTGAGAATATCGTCTAACACGATTAAATCGGGGCGGTACTGCCTGAAGCGCGTGCCGCGCATCGATGCGCCGGCACCTTTGGCTTGAATGCATGTTCCGTTTTTAAGTTCGATACGATCATCACGCCAGACATCGCCTTTCAAAAAACCGAAGTCTTCAAGAATAAATTCGTTTTCTTCAAGTTCGATTTTTATATTGATAAGGTTTTCGCGGGCTGAATCGCCTGACGCGCCGATAAGCAGCGCATAACGCTTTTTGCCTGTGAGAATATTCCAGAGCACGTAAGCGAATGACCAGCGGACGGTTTTTCCGTGTTCGCGCGGCTCAATAAACATCGCGCCTGCGAGGTTATCGGTTGGTTTTAAAAGGCTGTGATAACGCTCATTTATAAACGGTTTAAGGTTCTTAGAAGTCTGTTTTGAAAGTGATCTTGTATTAGCTACATCGTAAAGAATGCTCTGATATTTTGCAGGGTCAGTAAAGAAATAATCGGCAAGGTAATATTGACAGAAATACCCAAAGTCATATTGAGCTTGATCTGTCCTATTTCTTTTTTCAAGAGAAGCGCGATCATCGCCTACCAGTTCGGAAAGAATATCGCTCATTGAATTCCCATCATTATATTTGTTATAAATGCAAGAGCGTTGTCCATTTCTTTTAAAAATTCTTCTTTTGTAATCTGTTTGTCTAATGTGCTTTTGGGTATACTTTTTTCCCATTGTATGCTTACAATGTTACACGCTCTTATTTCTACGGAGTCACAGATATAATGTTTGTTTATCTCTTTTTTTGCATGATATAAAACTTCCCGTTCACCAGCATAGGATTTTTCGCGGCTAATCCAGTATGTGTCTATTGTTTTACAGTTCACTTGTTTACTCCTCCCGATTAATTATTATTTATTTCACCTTTGCTTCATCGACGATTTTGCAGAGGCGTTCTATTAATTCAGGGTCATTTTGAATTGATTGCTGAAGTTCTGCTTTGATTTTTTCCTTTGCTTTGTTCAAGGCATCAGTCGCTTTGGTCCGGTATTGCGAAAATTTGAGCTGAAGGTTATGCAGTTTTGTTAGGTCGTTTATCAAATCAGACATGGATGCGTCAGGAGCGACTTCCGTATTTCTAGCGGATTCTCCAATCATTCCCGCCAGAAGCGCGATTGTACCTTCCGCCATTTCAGTGCCTGGGTGATCTCTGAAAATTTCTGCGATAGCTTTTGAAGCCTCAATATTTTTGCGTATTTCAGACACTTGTTCTTCATGACTGCGGACAACACGGCGTACAGCTTCACGGCTTACGGTTAAGATTAAACCTTTTTGTTTTAATTCTTCATTCAATTGTTCCGTTACAAACGCAACAGTATTTTTGCCGTAGGCATAATTTTTTATGATGATTTCTTTTAAGCCGTACCGATCCGCTTTGCTTTTTTGTCCCATGATTAACCTCGCTGTATGAGGATGCCGGGATCTGGGTCTATATTGCCGTCAAGGAGGTTTAAGCCTTTTGGCGTTAGTTTGTACCAGCGAATATTCTCCTGTTTTAAGAATGGATGAGGCTGTTCTTTCATGACGCAATAGGCAGCGTCAGTAAGGTACTCAAGAGACGCAACAATATCGTCAATATTGTGGTACGCATAGAAAGCGCTTTTTAATGTTTTCTGATCTATTCCGTCAGGATAAACCGTTCGCAATAAATCAAGTAATTTTCCGCGCAATACATTGTCTTTTGTAGTCACTTTTTCCCTCCGCTCAGTAATTGAAATATATTTTGAGTAAGGGAGGAAAAACAATTTGTGATTTGATCGGAAACTCTGTTAATCTCGCTCCTCCAGCCCTGCAATTCACGAAAGAAGAATTCTTTGTCCACATAATCCTTTTCAACGGCCGTAAGCCGTTCGCCAAAGCTGGTTAAGGAACTGTTTACATCTTCACGCATTTTAGTGATGTCATTATGGAGCTTTGACATTCTATGTTTCTCGTCTTCAGAATTCTTTTTTATTTCCTTAATAAGAAAAGACACAACGAATATAAGTAAAATAGAAACTGCCGCAGGTCCCCATTCCCGTAAAACAATAAAAAATACTGATTCCATGCTTACCTCGATACCGCGGCACCCAGAAAAAGTCCCGCTATAATGGATACGCCCGCCGATATTCCTACAGCAGGCCAGAACCGTTTCTGCTTTTTGCGCTCTTTTTCCAGTTTCAATTTCAATGACGCTTCTGCTATCTTAAAAGCCGCGGCTTCCGGCGCGAATCTTAGCGAAGCCGCTTTATAACCTTCCGCGTAAGCAGTTGTAACGGCTTGATCAATTTCCGTTTCCGCCGTCTCCAGCAGTTCCAGCAGCAGAGTGCCCGGATATAACCGCTGCGGCTCTATCCCGTAACCGCCGCTTTGCCTGTTCCGCGATTCTTCCGGCGTCTGCGCGTAACATATCTGCGTCAGGAGCGGCAGCAACAAGATCAGCAGCATTGGTGTTCTCAATATCATTTTTCACCTCCTTTGGTGTTTTGCAGTTTTCCGCCGTTGCGGCTTTCCTGCCGGGCATGCCGATTAACAACCCGGCTAGAAAAGCCAGAACTGCGCCGATGGCGGTAAAGATTACCCGCAGCTTTTTCATTTTTCTTCGATCATGTTTTGAATCTTCCGTAATACCGCCTCATAGCAGAACACGGAAAAACCGAAGATCACCGCCCACCAAAACCACATCTGTTCAGTGACATAAAAGTTGCCTATCTTTAAAAGACAGGCGGTAACAAAAGACATTACAAAAGGTATAAAAACCCTGTAGCCTTTCAATATGTCCTTTCTGTCAAGGCGTTTGACCAGTTCTGTAAAGATCACTACTACAGAAATAGATATGGCAATGAAAAACGGCAGCAGATTCATGATGTTCATGAAAACCTCCTAATTTATCCGGGAATACCCGGTTGTTTAAGACGGAAAAAACCAAGCACGTCATTGTAGTTGTGCGTAACGATAGATACTTTGAAAGGCTTCCAGTTGCTCTCTATGCTTGTGATCATCTGTACGGACTGTTCAGCTCCGTAAACAATAGCGGTGTGGCCGTAGCCGCCGCCTTTGTTTTTGTTCCAGATGCAGATGTCATGTTCCCTCGGGACAAAGGACGGCGTATTGGGAATTTTCTCCCAATACTTGCTAATGTTTTTATCCAGCCCGTATGCCTTCCAGAAATCGGCGGCTCCTATAACATTTGCCCATTGCGGTAAGCCGTACAAATCCCGCAGGCAGAAGCGGATAAACTGGACGCAATGCCCCTGAAGCTTATGCGGATCGGGATTTGGGTACGGAACAGTTTTGTCAAACCATTTTGCGGCTATTTCCTGTAAGGATTTATACTTCATGGAAATATTTTAAAGAGGCAGTATGTGAAATACTCTAATCGGGATAAAAGGAAAAACTTTAAGAGGCAAATAAATCCAGCTGGATTACAGATTTGAATTTTTGGAGCAGAACCGCCGGAGATCGCTTCGCGCTATACACCACACTCCCTCGTCGTCTTTCCATGCCGGCAGTTTTCCGCAGCGGATCAGCCGGTAGACTGTCTGGTAGGAGACTGAAAAGAAATCCGCCGCTTCCGGAATAGATAAAATTGCCGGCAGGCTTTCTAGTTTTTCTTTCAGGGAATCGCCTATCATAATCTTTCACGGTTTCCGGCACTATACGCCATGTGCTGCATATCTTGACCGACTCTATCTCTCCCATCGCCAGCAGGTAATATACCTGGTGAGGCTCCATGCCCAAATACCGGGCGGCGAATTTTACTGTCCAAAACATACCCCCTCCCTTGTGTCTGGGTTAAATCCGGCTTTCCAGCAGATGTCGCGTAATGCGAGTATTACCGCTGACGCGTCCCGCTTTGATAAAAATGAAATATCATCCACTTTACCAATGCGTTTGATAATTTTCCTAAGGCTCTTTTCATCTTTATAACGGCTGGCAAGCGCCCACAGACCTTTGATGTAATATTCCTGACGGCGGCTGATCATGCCGGACGCGCCCGTTACCGTGTTTATATATTTGCCGACCTTGTCACTGTTAGACTTAAAACCCAGTTTTAGAAACGCGCTCATCACGGTGTTGAACTGCGCGTCTGTGTTGATATCCCTGGAGCTTGTAACTCCTGCCCCGGAAAGAACGGCGCGGTACGCGTCATCGTCAAGGCCGAGCTGCTTTTTTGCTACATGAATGATTTTGTATTTATTACCGATGTTTCTTACAGTCACTTATGCCTCCCCAAAAAACGCCCCGGACATCTGCGGAACAAGTTCCGCAAACCGTCCGGGTTAAAATGTTACGCGCTCTGCCTGAGCTGATCCTGATTGACCTGTTCGCGCTTTGTTTCGACAAAGAAATCTTCTTTCTGTTTCCTTGCCGCGCCCACTGTCGCGAGCGTTTCATCGTCAAGAGAAAGCATGGCTTCCTTGTCCGGTTCAATCTTCGTGCGGACGTACTGCTCAAGCCCGCATTTTTGAAGCAGCCCTGCCGTTTCTTTTGTCACGCTGATTGAGTCCGGAGCTTTGCGAAAACCGAATGTTCCAAAGGCGCGCGTAAGGCTTTTCTTTCCGTCGAATATTTCGCCGCGCGCGTATCTGGCATAAGCCTCCATCGCCTTTACGCAGCTTTTATACCTGTCGCGCAGCGGCTTGCCTTCTTCTGACGCCGTTTTCTTGATCCGCGCGATTTCCTCATCGGCTTCGTTGTCTATCGCCTCAATTTTCGATTCCAGTTCGCACATCTCTTTAAGAATCCAGTCCGCTTCCTCAAGCGATTTGATTGTAAATTCATTGCTCTTTGTCCTTGCCATAAAGTCCCCCTGTGCGCTTTTTGCGCGTATTAATTAAAATGCCAACGGCACTTTTACAGATGCACCGCGTCAGATACATCTTTAACAGCTTGCGCCGGGCTGTCTCCGGCAATTGATACGTTAATAACCGCTCCGCCTTTATACATAACCGTTACAAATAACTGGTTTGAATAAGGAGAGACTTTTAAATCAAATTCAATGGGCAATCCCGATGACTGGAACGCGTCTTCAAGACTGTTTAAAGGTTTGTAATAATCTCCGAATGTTTCTGTAAAGTCTGTCCCCGGTATTACACCGATCATTGATTTGCCTTGAACCTTCATGCCGCGCCTCCTTCGCCGCTTTCTGCTGCAGCGGACGCTTCCTGCGGCACAAGCAGTGCCTTTTCCCGCAATGTTTGGCGAAGCTTTTTTACAGCCAGCGAAATGTCCTGAAAACGCTCAAGCCTGCCCGTTTCCCTGAACATTCCGTCCTGCGCATGTTTTTCAATCTCGCAGATACAGGCATCGATTTCTTTGAAATCTTCCGGTTTAATTTCGATTTTCATCCGTGCGCCTCCTGTAACGCTTCTATTCGCTCAACTTCCTGAAAATAGGTCTCAAGAGCCACCTGAATATTTTCCATCATTCCCTTATGCGCTGTTTTGAGGTTTTCTTCAGGATCTGATAGAAGCAGATCAACTATTTTTATTGGAGCGTTAAAGCCCCTCTTTATCAGATACACGTCATGATTACCGGGAATTTCAAAACGGTAATTATTCAGCTTGGCTTTGGACAGCGGAGGCTTTTCAAAAGCGTATTCCCAGGGGAATTCCAGTTGGTTGTCAGGATTCCCGTATTCAACGGGTCCCTGGCTTTCTTTTTTGGAAGCAGAAAGTATTTGCAGCACGCTTGATATGCTCTGCCCTGAAAGCTGTTTGGGATTGTCTTTATAATTGTCATAAATCCGCAGATATCTATTTGCCGTGCTAACATCAAAAACAAGATTGGACTCGCACCACACAGGCCATGAGTCGTGACCGTCAAGCCGATCCCAAATATCCTGAAGCATTTTCCCGATTTTAAATGCCGTCATTGCCCCTTTTTTTACCAGCTTTTCAAACTGTTTATGATGGTTATTAATTTCTTCAATCCGCGCTGCGGATATGTCTGTAGAATTACCCATTTTTTACCTCCAGTTCCTGCGGATAACCAGCATCGCCGCCGTTTCAACCACATCCAGATCAATTGAATTAAGTTTGTTAACCGCCATTGTATTTTGCGCTCTCTCAATAATCTTTACAAACTGCCTCACATCCGTTTTTGAAATACGGTACATCGCGTCTACCACTTCGTCCTCTATGTCAGACCAGACCGACTGCGCTATTTTTTTTGCGTCCGGCTTTGTAAGCCCTGTAAGAGGCAGATAAACGCCGATACGGCTTTCAAGCTGGCGGTGATCGTTTTTCAAATTTTGAATTGTGCCTGTAAGCCGGGGAAGACCGACAAGCACAAGACCGCTCTGCCCGAGATCATTAACCAGGCGGCGGCTGAACTCCAAAGCGTCGGCTTTCAGATAATCTGCCTCGTCAAGGATAACAACCATGTTTCTGTCAGCCAGAGCAGCGCTGATATTCTGGATAAGTACCTGCTGGTTTACGCGGATGGTATCAAGGCCGAGCTGTTCGGCGATTTTGACTGTAAGCGTTCTTGAGTTCATTCCTTTGACAACATCGACAAGAATGGTTGTGCGCGGATTCTGATTTGCGTAGTAACGCGCCGCCGTTGTTTTTCCGCTGCCCGCATCGTCAACAATCAGGGCTATATCGCCTTCTGTATGCGCCATTGCGATTGCGTTAATGATTTTTTTAAGCTGGCCTGTTTCCACTATTTCTACCCGCTTGCGGGCATGAGCCTGTTCAGTACGGGCAATCCACTTAACAATAGCCTCTTCAAGTGTGTTGGTATTACCTTCATACTTGCCATTGCGGTAATCGCTAAGGACAGGCGAACTATAGCCAATGTCCTTCGCAGCACGGTTTTGAGATATACCGTATTTTTTTAACATTTCTTCAAGCCGTTCTTTAATTTGCAAATTCATAAATAAGCCTCCGGTTCTGCGTCTATCGGGTTTATAAGTACCCGTTTCGGAGCCGACGGCTCCGTTTTAAAATTTGTATTTTCCGCTCCTGCCGCCATTGGAAGTTCTTCTTCCGGCGGAGCAAGGAACTTGTTAATATTGACAGGTTCTATCTGCTTGTATTTATTAGCCGCTACTTGAACCATTGTGTCGTATTCAGGAGCAGCCTTAACCTCGCCTGTTCCCATTTCGGCAAGCCACAGCAGATTGTGTTTTTGCGCGCTTTTCAGCCTCTTGGTCGCCGCGGCAAGATCGTCGCCTTCAAAGAGGTATCCTGCTATGGCGGTAAACAGATAACGTCCTGAAAGATCGCATATCTGCACTTCCGCGTCAGTTGTAAGCATTGAACGCACCATTACCTGCCGTCCCGAATAACGAACTAGATCGGGGTGGTAATATAACGTGTCAGTATTTATTCTGACTACATTGTTGCGCACATAACGCAGCTCGCCTTTTGAGAGGGCAAACCGCAATGTTTCACGATCCGCCTGGCGTACATCCGCGGGAAGGTTTTCCTCAAACACCCTGCTCCGCGTTTTTCCGTCCATTCCCTTGCCGTTAGATGTCATTTGATCGTTAATATAGGCTATAACAGAGCCCAGCGCGTCAACCGCCGTATCCCATAAAGGCACGTCATTCCGTTTCGCCTTGCCGTTAACAGACTTGTAATAAAGCTCCGTATCCTCGGGCCGTTCGCGGGTATCTCCTCCGACATAGCTTCCAATGTCTTTTGAAAAATATTCCTTTAGAACGCCGAAAAACCTTTCCTGACGGCCTTTGGATTTCCCGTTATAAGGCATGGTGAAAGACACTTCGCTTCCAACCATATGAAAAAGCCCCTGGATATAGATTTCTTCATCTTCGTTCAATTTGGACGGCGTGCATACTTTCGCCTTTGCGGTTTTGCCGTTAAGGAGCTCGGATCGGTAATCTCTGCCGTTGTCGAATATCAGCTTTCTGGGAATCCCGTACTGAATTACAGCCATGTAATAAGCGACTATTATTGACAGACTTGAAGGGTTTACAGACGCGCACCAGCCGAGAATTTTCCCGCTCCTGTAATCCTGCATTGTCGTAACCCAGGGCCTTATAAGCCTGCCCTGGTACATTACCACGCAGTCAAGGCAGTGGTGATCGGAGACTACCACATCCAGACTTTTGTACTGCCAGATGTTCTGATCCATGAACGGCTGGTGTTTGTTTATAAAAGCCGTCCTTCCAAGCCGGTGATAATCCGCTATGGCCTGCGGTATGCTTTTCAGGTAACGCGCCGCCGTCTGGTATGTGCAATTTGTCGCCGGGTAATTTTCCTTGAGCAGCCGGAAAGCTTTCGCTATTGCAGGACGTGAATCCCGCAGCCAGAACCGCTGAAGAAGGGATTTCTCCGAATCGCTGAGGCTTTCTCCCGCGCCGCCAGATGATGAGCTGTAGTGCGGCGTAAGGCCGTCAAGCCCTGTCTTTTTCAGATTCGCTTCCCATCGGTAAAATGTCCGCAGCGCTACCTTGCCGAGAAGTTTTAAAAGATGGGGATTTAAAGCCCCGGAATTGTACAGCGTAATAAAATCTTCTTTTCGCAAGCCGCCGCGTTCCCATTCTGAAATGAGATTAGCCCGCAGAAACGCGGTATGGCGTTCCCTGTCTGTTGCCGGCATAAAAGATTCCCCGCACAACTTTAGCGCTTCCGGCTTTGGCCTGTTTTCTCCATGTTCAGCTAACGCCAGACGGACATCCAGCGGAAGCCTGGCTTCCATCCATTCCATCCCGCCTGATTTTTTTACAAACGCCCAGCCTTCCCTCTGTGCGCGCTCCAGTACCCCTTTCCTGGATTTATTCAGCGCGGCCGCTATCACGGCTGTTTTTACCATCCCGCTCATGACGCTTCCCTTTTGGCGTTTTCTTCACGCATAACGGCAAGGTCTTTTTTAGTGCGGGGCGGGAATAATTCTCTCGGCTCCTTGCCAAAGAAAGCTGCGATCCTTTCTTCAGTTTTCTTGGAACGCCGAATTCCATTTGTTATTTCAGATATTATTGACAAGGGAATATCCATAGCGTGAGCAAGATCGCTGATGTTCATATCCCGCTTGGCGAGTTCTGTTTTTATGCGTACACGCCGTTCCTTGTCCGGCGGGTAGGGCCTACCGTGTTTCATGGCGAAACCTCCTTTGAGATAATTTCAGTCGTTTCAAAACTGTTTGTAAATTAAAAGCCTCTTTGCGTGGTATACTGGTAATCGCCAAAAAACCCATATCCGCGCAAAGGAGGCAGAGAGACAAATGGAAATAAAAATAATCATCGAAACAATTGATCAGATTTTAGGACCTGTTGCAAAAATTATTGGTTATATTGGTTTGATTGTAGGACCAATCTATGGAGTTATTCGCATTACTATTAACCTATATAAAAACAGGATACTAAAGCTGAATAAAGATGATGGTTACTATTACAGATGGAAAGATAAATATCCCTATTGTCCAGAATGTTATGAGTATAAAAATCAAAAAGCTAAAATTAAGAATGATAAATGTGTAGAGTGCGGCAAGGTATATAAATACCCATCTGTCGTTATTGAAGTATGTCCAAAGCCGGCGTCAAGAGTTGATAGTATCATGCAACACATAAAACGTTAGTAAAATAAGATCAATTGTTATACATATTATTATAAAAAGTGGCATGGGTTTATCTTGTAACGAAAAAGATAAAAAATTTAGTATCGTAGATACCATACAGAATATATACAAAATTGACATAATGACTGTTTTTTTCTTCATTAATTTTCCTTTTCAATTGACAGGCGCAATTTGTTATGCTTTTTATTTTGATGTGTCCAGCACTCCCATGCATACATCAACCCATCGTTCTAAATCATTTGCAGTTATATCACCAGTTTTTATATGCAATCTCTTAAAGACCTTTCCGGCGTTGAATAAATCCGCGAACTCCGTTACGGAAATGTTTCCGTACAGGTAAGCCGTGACGATTTCAAGCCGGTAAGCGGCATTGATTTTTTCTTTTTTGTCTGTCATAATTAAAACTCCTTTTGGGTGTGCGCGATTTCTTTCAGGGTTACGCGCATATCCCGGTTAAGTGCCGCCCCGAACGGGGCGGTTTTTTTTGTCATTTTGTGAAATCGCTTTTTAATACAGGCTCTTTTTCATTGCTCTTTTTTGAGCATGGAGCCGCATACCTACCTCCTTCCCGGGCAAAAGCCCGGATTATAAAAACCCTCCTCCTGTTGAATTGATTTATACAGAAAGATATTAAAACAAGCGCATCTTTTTTTTGATAAAACGTATTCTGGTACAATTAATGACCCTAAGACTGTTGCAAATATTACAACATCTTTCATTGAGTTCTTTGACAGAGGTGTTCTGGTTGCCAGTCCCAATATTTTGACTGCGCTCGAAAATATCAGTAAGTTCATTGACGAGTATCTCTCTTCGGGAAAGAAGCTTGATCTTGATACGGACATTGAACCATTCATTTCTTTTATGACAAAACATTTGAAATCTCTTCGCACTCAGATCCGCGCAGAAACATGTCCTGCAATCGTGGATGAATACCTTTTTAAACTTACGGGAACGAAAACGATGCATAAAACCTCCTAAAGTTTTGCCGGTCTTTCCCGGCAGCCAGAAGGCTTCGGCCTTCGCCTCCGTTGACGCGTTCCTAATAAAAAGCCTCTTTGCGTGGTATATTGAAATTACGAAAAACTAATATCCACACAAAGGAGGCTAAAAGCCATGATAGGTCAAGATTGTGAAATTAGATTTGAATTGTTAAAAAGCATCCTCTCAAATCCATCAAACAAACTTTCAGAAATAGATGTAAATGTAGTTTCTGAAAAACTAGATCGGTTTATTCAGGAGATTTGGAAGGATTCTCCTCGCAAGAAATCTCAATCAGAGGCGAAGCCTTAATATTTATTAAGCATCGCCCCGGGGTTAAGTAAAAACCTGTTTCTGGTTGTATCTCGATTAGATCGACCTGATAACCAAGGGTTTCCATGGCGGTAATAATTTTTAACGCTTCTTTATTTTTTGTTGTTTTCATAAAAACCTCCTAAAGTTTTGCCGGTCTTTCCCGGCTGTCAGAAGGCTTCGGCCTTCGCCTTCATTGACGCTCGATAAGGCTCGTCACACCGCCAGTAATCTCAGCGAACCTCTACAGACTTTCTGGCGCATTTCTGTTATGGCCCATTAACCCCTCAACACCGGGGTATGCTAATAAAAGCATTTGGAACCGGCGGGAGTCGAACCCGCTGCTTGCAGCGCAAGCCTCCCGTGCAGAACAGCGTAGGCGGAGACCAAAACCGCTGTCCGGCCGATACAGTCCCATTACCGGGACAACGCCCGGCTCAAGCTCGTATAATGCTGGACTATGCCCAGCTTTCGGGCGGGGGCTTTACGACGCTCCCGCTCGGGATCAATGCCGGCCGGCGATACAATCACGCCGTGCTGCTCCGACTCCCCTTATGTCAAAGACCGTTCCGCCGAAAATTCGACAAAATGCCGGTTTTAGGCGATAATTTAAATGGCGAATTATCTTCGCCGTTTTAAATCGCCATGATTTAAAGTGGCGAAATTCCTTCGCCAATCTTTATTACTTGATTGGCGAATTATTTTCGCCAATATGTATTATATATAACCATATCGGTTATTTGTCAACAGTTTATGATACAAAATGTCGAATATATTTTCAGGAGAATATTTTGGGAAATATAAATATACAAATTGGTGAACGTTTAATAAAAGCAAGAATTCTACTTGGTTATAACAAAGCGATTACTATTTCTGAAAAATTAGGACTTGAAAACCAGACGTATGGAAGATATGAAAAAGGTGATCGTAGCTTACCAGATGAAGTAAAGTTACAACTGCATGAAATGGGAATAAATATTGCTTGGCTTATAACCGGAGAAGGGGAAATGTTCCTTCAAAAACCTGATAAATCCCTTGAAAACGCTAAAACAGGGCTGAGGCAGCTTCCGGTATACAGTGAATCTGATCTTCCCGAAGGGGCATTTGTGGTTCCTATGCTTGATCAAACGCTCCATGCGGGGAGCGGTTCGCCTCTGCCTGAGGAGGATGTTTCGACAGCCCTTGTCCGTGTACCCGCCTATCTGTCCATTTACGGGGATAAGATCGCCGCGCTTAAAGTGGACGGCGACAGCATGTACCCGACTCTGCACAGGGGGGACATGGTAGTCTGCGATTCCTGCGGCTGGTCCGGCGAGGGAATCTACGCGCTGCGGATGAGCGGCTGTGGCTTTGTAAAACGGATCACGAAGAGGCCGGGGAAGATTGTTATTATCTCGGACAATCCCAAATACCCGCCGCAGGAAGAGCCGGAAGAAAGCCAGGACATACAGATAATCGGGCGGGTACATTGCGCCATTACAAAGATGGAATAAACCCGGAAAAACAACATCCCTGACACGTCTTAAAACCCCTCTAGGATGAGCGAGAAGCCGTTGGGAAACTGTTGGGATAAAAATATTTGAATAAAGCACGTTTTTGGGGAAATGCCGCATAGAGGGGGATTTAGGCGGCTGGTTGTCTGATTGGGGTTTTGGGGGTAAAATGGGGGAAAAATCGGTCTAGACCGATTTTTAGGGGTTGAAAAGTGTTGAATAAATGTTGAAAAAGTGCGATATTGTAGGTATGGATCAGCAGAACATAGATTTTAATTATTTTCTTGAAAACATGGGCAGCTTGTACAGTAAGTATGGGCACAAATTTCTTGTGGTAAAAAATTAAAGTGTCCTTGCTGTTTATGACAATTTTATTAACGCATATGAATCTACAATAAAAACGGAAAAGATTGGGACATTCTTAATTCAGGAATGTTTTGACAACAAAGAAAAAATGGTACACCATTTTCAACGTAATATAATACCTGTCTCTGTTTGAGGCAAAACTTGAGCAATAAACCTACACTTGGCTTATCCTTCACCATGAGTGGAAATTCGATTTCATATGAACTGCCAACATCTGTACATATAGAATCGCCAACGTCCGAAGGTTTTGTTGAAGCAAAAGCCATATGGGACACAGGTGCTTCGTGTTCATTAATCACGCCTGAGATAGCCATTAAATTAAAATTAAAACCAGTGGCAAAAACTATGATGTCAACGCCTTCCGATAAAAGCGTTCAAAGCAATATCTATATGATAAACATATATCTTCCAAAATGCCGCAGGGCCGCAGCTACAGGCAGACGCTTGATGTTTTATGCTATCAGTACAGGCTCTCATTTTATTTCGACCGCCTGGGCGCTTTATGCTTTTTCAATTACGATCCGGCGTCCGCGGCGTTCCCGCCGTTAGACGAAGATGATATTATGGCCGGACTCCAGATTAAAAAATCAACAAAACGTTTTGACGCGGTTAAAGTC
>JAIRQN010000019.1 GCA_031256445.1 Treponema sp.
AGAAGTTGGTTACTTCACGGACAGCCTTTGTTTTTTCTCTTATTTCTGCGAAATAATACGAAAAAACAGTAATTAATGAAGGTGTCCGAAGAAGTTTTCCAACTTTTCGGACACCGCCAGATCATTAATGCAACACAGCGTAGCACAAGTATAAGTCACCAGGATGAACAATGCAAGAGCATCTTTGGATGCCCGTCAGTGCGCATACCAGATGATCATTATAGTAAGCCGTCATTTAATAAATTTCAACTATTTGGTTTTATCAATAAAAAAATCTTGATTTTTCATTTTTCTTCAGTATAATAATTACATGGAATCGACTCCAACGCATATTTTTTCCGGGGAGGAAGAACTCCTCGTTAGCAGGATAAAAGATTGGTTAAAAGAAAAAAGCCCGCAGGAATATAATTCAATTTGTGACAGGTTTATTTTATTGCGGAATCTCGGCGCTGCGGTTTTTGAATATCCTTCAATAAGAAATACCAGATTTTTAAAAGGTATTTTAATGGACGAAAATAAACTGATCGAATCATTGCTTGCTTTTTCTTCCGTGTCTCATATGCTGCGCACTCCGTCAAAAGTGGCGGCTTTGCGCAGTTTTTTGGTTGCAAAATTTCATGCTTTTTCACTGCTTTCGGAAATGACAGCGGAAAATGAAAATCTGCATATTCCCGCAAGAAATATCACATTTTCAATTGTTTTTACCCTGATGGCGGAAGACGTGTATCTGTCCTGCCTTGAGGATCCGTCTTTTTCTTCCAATACAAAAATGAACCTTGTAGATGATCTAATCGCGCTTTGGGACAGCGGGACAGATCCCCGCAGCATTCACCACCTTTCGGCGCTTTCTTCCCTCTGGAGCGCCAGAGACTCATCTCCGCCGTGTTTCGGAACAATGGACGGTAATACGGAACTTCTGCGGATTTCCTTTGACATGAACACTGAAACCGAATGGGAGGATTTTCTTAAAGAAGAATCTACCAACGATTACACAAGATGGGCTCTGGAAGAATTTCTTTTCGGGCTTTCCCATGAAGAAATAATACAGGTGCGAAACAGGCTGAACCGTTACGGAGTATCTTCTGTAAGCCATGATGAAGTCCGCTCATATCTGGATTCCAAACCGGCATATTCAATTGTAAATAATTACGACCCGCGCACTATTTACGATTTTTTTATTGAAAGGCGCGATGCCTGCAAGCAGAGAAAAAAAATATCTTCTCTGGGGCCGCTTCATACGCTGGAAGAAATTTATTTAAAATACAGGATTATTCTTGAATCTACCTGAGAATTATTGATCGCTGTATGTCTGTAATTCATCATTCAGGTGCTCAATTATTATTCCGGCTTTTTCAAACATGGCAAGAGAATCTTCGCTGTCATGGTAGCGGCGCTGGCATACAACGCGTTTTATTCCGCAGTTAATTATCAGCATGGCGCAGGTTCTGCATGGAGTCATCCGGCAGTAAAGAGTCGCGCCGTCAATTGAGATTCCCCGTTTGGCCGCCTGGCAAATCGCGTTTTGTTCGGCATGAACAGTGCGCACGCAATGGGTGGTAACATTGCCGTCTTCGTGGAGCATTTTTTTGAATTGATGCCCAACATCATCGCAATGAGGAAGACCGGCGGGAGCTCCTACATAGCCTGTAACCAAAAGCTGTTTATCCTTTGCTATAACGCATCCGGATCGCCCTCTTTCGCAGGTTGCCCTTTTGGAAATGGCTTCGCATGCTTCCATAAAGTATTCGTCCCAGCTTGGGCGCTGATATTGACCCATATTGATCCTCCTTTAATAAAATACCAGAAAAACAGCCGTTCGTGAACATGGCAAAAATCCTTTTGTAACCTTTTTTGGACTTGTAGCATTATTATTCATCGCGTTCAGTTATTTTATTGTAGATGCGTTCGTTAACGGAATAAAATAAATGTGCTGAAACAGCGCAATTATGCCGATAATGAAGAGCCGTGAACTCGTTACGTCAATCAGCATTAATGTTTACTCTTGCAGTTATCCTTTGCCGCGGGGCAGTTGCGGCGGAAGATCTGATGCATGTGGTAGGAAAGGGAGAAACAATTTATTCCATCTCCCGTTTTTATCATGTCACTCCTGAGGAGCTTATGAAGGCCAATAAAATATCCAATCCTTCCATGCTCCAATCAGGTAAACGGCTTGTGATTCCCGCTACGGCTTTTTCGGATATTTCAGTTTCAACAGGCAGAACGCAGGCGTCAGTAACCGCCGCCGCGGTTTCTTCATCCATTGCGGACTACCATGTAGTTAAAGGCGATACTCTTTACAGCATTGCGCGGAATTGCGGAATTACATTGCAGACATTGCTCGACATAAATAAATTTTCATCAAATCATGTCATTAAATCGGGTGACGTTATTAAAATCCCCGGCAATGCCGCGCCAGCCGCAGGCGCTCCGTCCGCGAATGTGTCAGCCGCGAAGCCAGCGGTTTCTTCGCTTCGATGGCCCGTTAATGCGCGCGAAATCGCCTATATGACGGGCCAGATGGGCGTTGTTGTAGAAGGAGAGCATTTTGAACCGGTAAAGAGTTTAACGCAGGGAAAGGTGATTTCCGCCGGCCCCTGGAGAAAATTTGGCAAGGTTGCGATTGTTGAAACGGCCGGAGGATATTTTTACATGTACGGCGGCTGTGAAAGCCTTTCTGTAAAAGTGGGAGACAGGATAACTGCGGGAACTGAAGTCGGAAAGCTGGGCATTAATTCGGTTTCTGAAAAGCCCCAGTTATTTTTCATGGTATTTCAAAGCGATACCCCAATTGATCCGGCAAAAGCTCCAAGAGCCGGCGCAGTCCGCAATGAAGCTTCCCGCGCCGCAAGCGGCGGAAGTAATGCGAAAACATAATAAGAGGAAAATATGGAACTGGAGATAAAAAAGATCGAAAAACGATCCAGAAAAATACCCAATAAAAATCTGAAAAAAATCAAACCGAACAAGGAATCGGATCCGCTGGCATTGTATTTCAGGCAGATTTCCAGATTTCCCCTTCTTACCCTTCAGGAAGAGCAGAATATCGGCGAAAAAATCATTACATTAAGGAACAAGCTGAAGGAAATTGAAACTGAAAAAAAGAAAAATAATAAAACCGATTTCAGCAAGGATGAAGAAGTCCTGGAAAGCGCCCTGCTTGTTTTTAAAAATAAAATGATTAATTCCAACCTGCGCCTTGTAGTTTCCATCGCGAAAAATTATCAGCACCGCGGCCTTTCGCTTTTGGATTTGATAGACGAAGGAAATATCGGGCTGATTGAAGCGGTAGAGCGTTTTGATTACACAAGAGGCTGCCGTTTTTCCACATACGGCACATGGTGGATAAGGCAGGCGATAATCAAGAGCATCGCCGACAAGGGGCGCGTTATACGCATACCAATTCACATGCTCAATACAATCAAAAAATGCTATTATATCGCCAAACAGCTTACCCAGGATTTGGGGCGCGATCCCAATGATGAGGAACTGTCTGAATATCTTGGAGTTCCCGTTTCCAAAGTAAAGGAAATTGTAAAACTGTCGCAGGAAACTACCAGCCTTGACACTATTGTCGATGACGGAAATTTAACGCGGCTTGCCGACCTTATCAAAGACGATACAATGTCCGAACCGTTTGAAATGGTTTTCTCCATGACTTTGCAGGAAACAATGGGCGGCATTCTTTCGCAGTTATCTGACAGGGAAATGAAAATTATCCAGCTTCGTTTCGGCCTGACCGGTGAAAACCCGCTTACCCTTGAAGAAACCGGCAAGTACCTGGGGATTACCCGCGAGCGTGTGCGCCAAATTCAGGAAAAAGCAATATGGAAACTGCGCACGTTACGCGAACTGAAAGAGCTGAAAGAAAATACATAATTCTGCAAATGTATGCTTGAATAAAGATAGCATACATTTCCGGATCGGCTGGAGGGAGTAACCAATATATCCAGCAATTACACTAATGCGCCTATCTCGTCAAAAATAGCTCTTTCTACAAATGCATTAAGTGAAATTCCTTCCTTGTTTGCAATAACTGCTGCTGTCCTATGAAGTTCGGGTGAAATACGAATGTTAAAAGAACCTCTATAGGATTTTTGCGGTTCTTTTCCTGCTTCCTTGCACATAACTAAATAATCTTCAGCCGCTTCGGTGAAAGCTTTTTTTAACTCATCCACACTATTGCCTTCAAAAGTTACAAGATCAGTAGTTCCAATTATTTTCCCGAAAAAACATTCATCAATCGCTGAAAATTCAACGCTGCCGTAAAAATCTTTGTATTTAAGCATATTATCAGTCATCTAAATAGCCTCCTTGTTTTAATTCTTTAATAATAAATTTGATAAGATATTGTTTTAGAACAGGCGATGGGTGCGGTTTATGAAGACGGATTATATGACCTGTCTTAAAATTAATGAATCTGACAGCTGATCCGCTTGTGCCTCCTGCATTTGATAGTTGAAAACCAAAACCTGTCAATAATGTCTCAAGTTCTCCAAAAGTGAAATCTTTTGGATTATTTAACAAACGTTTCGATAGTTTAATGGATTTTGCCATTTCTCCACCTGTTTATAAATAGAATTTGTCTATAATATCTCTACACTGTAGGCAAACTCTAATATATAATAATAATGAGCAATTAGCAACTGTTTTTTAGTTACAATTCATTATATTAGAAAAAATGGTATTTTTCAAACTCATGATAAAAACCAACAAAAATTATAAAGTAATACAATAGGTAATATAAATAAAAATAAGGAATTTAAAATGAAAAAATTGGTAATTTAAATTATTATAACGTGTTTTTTCATTTCCGGTATTGCTGCGCAGCAAAATAACATGGTGCGTATTAACGGCGGCACTTTTACAATGAGAAGTCCGGCGAATAAAGCAGGACGAGATAATGATGAAGTACAGCACAGAGTAACTGTAAGTTCGTTTTCCATGAGCATGTATCCTGTAACGCAAAAGGAATATCAGGAAATAATGGGGGAGAATCCCTGTTTTTTTGAAGGTGATAATTTACCAGTAGAAAACGTAACATGGTTTAAGGCAGTAGAGTACTGTAACAGACGCAGTTACAGGGAAGGGCTAACTCTTGCGTACAGAATAGACGGAGAAAATGTGACATGGAACTGCGATGCCACTGGTTACAGACTGCCTACAGAAGCGGAATGGGAATACGCGTGCAGGGCTGGCACAACAACAGCTTATAATACAGGCAATAATATTACAAAAACACAGGCAAATTTTGATTGGCAGGAAGAAACAATAAATGAATTTGGTATTGTAACCCGTCTGGGAGCAGAAAAAACAACACCGGTGGGAAGTTTTAAACCCAATGCCTGGGGATTATACGATATGCATGGAAACTTATATGAATGGTGTTGGGATTTGTATGGAAAATATGCAACCGGTGCGCAAACAAATCCCGCAGGGGCGGTTTATGGGGACGGCCGCGTGGCTCGCGGTGGCAGTTGGAATATTAATGAGCAGTACCTTCGGTCTGCGTTTCGGGTTAGGTTCTACCCGTCGTTCGACTATCTCATCGGCTTTCGGCTGGTGCGTCCTTGAGTTCAACATTAAAAATGCCGTCCATAGCATTTTAATGTAGACTAACCAGATAAAAAAACGGCAGAGCGCTGCCGCTCTGCCGCCATTGAACAAGCTGTTTTGTCAGCAAATCTCCGCGATTGGCTGCTTGGAAGTAACCTGGGTTCCTGTTGGAATTAAAAAGTGGACCTTTCCGGCTGCCGGTGATTTTATTTCCAGTTCCATCTTCATTGATTCAATTATTAAAATTGTTTCGCTCTGTTTTACCTGAGCGCCTTCCTGCGCTATGTAGCGAAGGACTGTGCCTGCTACAGGAGCCGGAACCGGCGTTGCCGCGCCACCTGATGCCGGAACAGGTTCAACCGGAGCTGCCACAACGGGCGCTGCCGCAACAGGAGCCGAAACGGCAGGAACCGCCGCGCCGCCAATCTGCGCGACCGGCTGCTGCGCTGTAACCTGGGTTCCGGTTGGGATTAAAAAGTGAATCTTTCCGGCTGCCGGTGATTTTATTTCCAGTTCCATCTTCATGGATTCAATTATCATGACTGTTTCGCTTGTTTTTACTTCCGCGCCTTCCTGCGCGATATAGCGAAGAACAGTGCCGGCTACAGGCGCGGGAATTATTACAGTGCCCGTTCCTGATGGAGCGGCCGGGGAAGCGGCGGCAGAAGCTGGCGCTGCAGGGGTTGCCGCAACAGTGCCTGCCGGGCTCACCACTACTGAATAGTTGACTCCGTTTACATTAACATTGTATTTTTCCGCCTGTCCCGGCGCTTTGGCGGCAGGAGCCGGAGCCTCGGCTTCGGGTTTAAAGACCACAGGCCCCTGAGAGCGTTTTTTGAAGAAGTCGGGAGCGACTTTGGGGAACATGGCGTAGGTGAGCACATCTTCTGTTGTGACGGTACTTGTTCCAAGGAGTTTTTTTGTCTCGTCTTCCAGCTTACCGTATTCCGCGGGAATATCATCCGCCGGGCGGTGGGTGATTTCTTTTTCCATTTTTAAAGCGTCAAGCGCTTTTTTTACAACATCGGGATTCTTTGGAGCGGGGCAGGAGCCGTATTTACCGGCGACAAGATCCTGGAATTCGCCGGAAAGCCTGTTGTAACGCCCGAACAGTACGTTGAACACAGCCTGTGTTCCTACGATCTGGCTTGTAGGAGTTACGAGAGGCGGATAACCTGAATCTTTTTGAACAACCGCGATTTCTTTAAGCACATCGTCAATTTTATCGGAAGCGCCCTGTTCCTTGAGCTGGCTTTCAAGATTACTGAGCATTCCGCCCGGAACCTGGCTTGCCAGAATGCGCGTATCCGCGCCGAGGAAGCTCGATTCAAATTTCTTGTAGTTCTTGCGGACTTCGCGGAAATACGCCGCAATTTCGAGTAACAGGTTATTGTCAAGGCCGGTATCGTATTCGGTGTTTTTAAAAATTTCCACCATAGTCTCTGTCGGGCTGTGGCTTGTTCCCATGGACATTGAAGAAATTGTCGTGTCAAGAATTTCCGCTCCCGCTTCGGCGCACTTGGTAAGCGTCGCTACCGACATGCCGGTAGTCGCGTGGGTGTGGATTTCAATTGGCAAGTCTGTCACTTTTTTAATCGCCTTTACAAGTTCGTATCCTTCGTAAGGTTTTAAAAGACCGGCCATGTCTTTTATACAGATTGAATCCGCGCCGATGTCAACAAGCTGTTTGGCGAACTGCGCGTACTTTTCTATTGTGTGAAAAGGAGTTACCGCGTAGGAGATTGTAGCCTGAATATGTTTGCCTGTTTTTTTCGCGGCTTCTGTAGCCGCCTTAAAATTGCGCGGATCGTTTACAGCGTCGAAAATGCGGAAAACATCAATGCCGTTTTTGGCCGCGTACTCCACGAATTTTGCGACAACATCATCGGCATAGTGCCTGTAACCCAGAAGATTCTGCCCGCGCAGAAGCATCATGATCTTTGTGTTGGGAAGGGACGCTTTTAATTTCTTCAGCCTCTCCCAGGGATCTTCGTTGAGGAACCGGATGCAGGAGTCGAATGTCGCCCCGCCCCAGGCTTCCAGCGCGAAAAAGCCCGCTTTGTCGAGCTTATTGCAAATCGGCAGCATATCCGCAGTAACCATGCGGGTTGCAAACAGAGACTGGTGCGCGTCGCGCAGTACCAGATCGGTTAATTTTACTTTTGGCATTTTTCCTTCCTTGTATATTTATTATTTATTTTTTTCTGTATTCATTGACAGCCGCGCTGATTGCGGCAGTTACAGCAGACGTATCGGCTGCTTTCGCAACTGCGGGCGCGGCTTTCGCCCTTTCGGCATCAGCGGTTTTTGCCTCTACGCCCTTTCCAATAAAGTAAAGCAGTATTACCATTAAACCGAATATTGCGCACATACCTAAAATAGATGTAATATTTCCCTGTTTCAGCATATCAAAAATTGTCATAAATCCTCCAGTATGTTTATATTATTGTAAAACCAGCGATTTTTCAAGTAATATTATTTTAACTTTTTTCGAAGTTTACGGCGGCGGTTCCGCTGCACGGATGTTTCATGAGTGTAAACTATTTTCTTTCCTTCATCGCCCGTGTAAAATCGGACAACCTCCCTGCCGGGAAGGCGCGACGCGATAATCAGCCATATAATGCCGAATAATACCATTAAAAAGCAGAGAATTTGCCCTGTTGTAAAACTCAACGGCGGATGGCTGTAAGCCGCCGGAAGCGTGCTTTTAACGAATTCAATCCTGTAACCCAGATCCGCGTCCGGTTCGCGGAAATACTCGATAAAGAAGCGGAAAAGGCCGTAGCCCAGGAAATAAAGACCGATTAAAAATCCTTTAAAAGGTTTACGGTTACGGAAGAACCAGATAATTGCCCACAGTACAATTCCTTCAAAAAGAGCTTCGTACAGTTGGGAAGGGTGGCGCGGAAGGTTTACCATTGCCCCTGTTATTTCTGTGCCTGTTTTCCCGGCTATTTCCAGAACCCATCTTTCGCCTGCGCTCTGCATCTGCGCGTTTGGAAAGACCATTCCCAGCGGGCTTGCCGTAACCCTGCCGTAGAGTTCCGCATTTAAAAAATTTCCCAGCCGCCCGAAAGTGTAGCCAAGCGGGATGCTTGCCGCGAACATATCGCCGATCTCCCTGAAACTTACGCGTTTTACCTTCGCGAAAATAATTACAGACAGCGTGCCGAATAAAGCGCCGCCGTGATAACTCATTCCCTGAAGGCCTGTAAACTTTCCGTTACGGAACGGCCAGAAAATAAGCCAGGGCTGGCGGATGTACAGATCGCTTGTTTCGTAGATTAAAGTAGAGAAGAGCCTTGCGCCCAAAAGCAGGAACAGAATTCCAAAGGTAAATAGACTTGAAAGATTATCGTCTGACAGCGGGAAATGCCTTTCTTTTACCTGCCTGCGGTAAATGAAGAACGCGGTACCGAACGCGAATACATACATTAACCCGTACCAGCGTACCGGAAGTCCCGGAATTATTTCCGGTTTAAGCCATGAAGGAAATTGAACTGACAATAACAAATTGTTCATTGTACTTTAAATCCCTGCTGCAGGGCTTTGGTCAGTTTTAATTTTATAAAGTTATTCTCTTTCTTCAGTTTTGAAATTTCCAGCTGCTGGGATTTTACTGTTTCGATTAAATCGCCCTGGCTTAACGCGCCTGAATGAAGCAGGTCTTCAACATATTCCATTTTGGAATCAAAATCCAGTTCCGCTTCCAGTTCCGCTTCCTGGAAACTATCGTCTATCTGTTTATCGTCAGGCGTGTAATTGTCTTCCGGGCTTTGCATTATCTTGTCGGCGATGCGGTAAATCGCCTGTGAAAGAATCGACTGCGGTTTGTACAGAGTGATTGGCAGCCTGGACGCGAGCGCGGTATCCTGGATGACATCACGGTAGATGATTCCCAGATGTTCAAGTTTAAGGTCAAGGTACTCTTCGCATGAGCGGCGTATCTTCATCGCGACATCCGCGTTCTTTGGATCGTCTATCATGTTCATTATCAGCCTGGGGAACATATGTTCCATGCGGCCGTTAAATTTTTCGTAGGAAGCCGGATCAATTTTTTTTATATACGGCATCATTTTTGGGATGTAAAGCTTTTTATACCCGGCGCCGTCTTTGCGCGCTTTTTCAAGATAGGCGCAAGCGGGAGAACCTTTGCTGAAAGAATTGAACATGATGCGGAACACGGCGTTTTTTAAAAACACATACGCGTTAAGAACCGCTGTAACAACCGGAGCTGAAACTATAATCCCCTGATTTGAAAGCAGAAAGAAATCCAGAATGGACTGATGGGTTCCTGCTCCAAGATCCAGAATTAGTATATCCGTTTCATTTTTTAAAAGGAGCAGCTGCTTTACCAGCGCTTTGCGCTGAATAATTGACAGGTTTGCCGTACCGGGAATTTCGTTGTCGCCGGGGATAAACCGCAATCCGCGCACATCTGTATCAATAATAATATCTTCAAAATCCGCTTTTTTATTGTTAAGGAACGTTCCAATGCCCATCTGCGGCGCCTGATGTCCCAATACAAGGTGGAGGTTTGAAGCTCCAAGATCAAGATCCGCCAGCACAACGCGCTGTCCTGCCTGGGCAAAAGCAATGCCTAAATTCGCTGAAACCAGGGATTTGCCAACTCCTCCCTTTCCGCTCGCTATCGGAATAATCCGCATTATTTAACCTCCGTTTCCGGCTCGCCGATTGCTTCGGTTAAAACCGGTTTTTCTATGTACGCGCTTTGCCGCCTAAAAATAATGAAGACAGCCGCAAGCGATAATAAATCGCCGTTTAATAATATTATTCCGGTAACTAAAGCTCCGGTATATCCTTCAAGTATTGTAAACTGACGAAAAATAATTAACCAGCCCATTAATGTGAAAACCCCGATTAATTTGCCGGCTGACAGCAGCGGAAGGTATTCTTTATAACGTGAAATGTCCAGCCATATAAACAGCGCCATCAGCGGGAATAACGCTCCTGGGGCGGCCAATACCAGTACGAACGCCTGATTACCCGGCTGTAAAACCGCAAAGACCGCAAGAAGCACAATCCTGACACATTCGTAGATTAAAATTACCGGTTTTAATACCGAAATTATTCCCATAAAACAATTATAAACTTTTTATTAAATTTAACAATACAGGGCGTCTATTGTTATTAGCGTTAAAATGTTTATAATTACCGGCATGGCCAATTCCAGAAAACGAAAGGAAGAAACCGGAGCCAGGCAGCATATTGTTTCGGCTCTTGTTGAGAACAGAGCGGGAACCTTAAGCAGGGTATCGGGGTTATTCAGCCGCAGGGGATTCAATATTGACAGCCTTACTGTCGGCGAGACCGAGAACAGTTCAATTTCCAGAATGACAATCGCAGTCAGCGGGAATGAACGCGTACTTGAACAGATTGTCAAACAGCTCAGTAAACTTATTGACGTAATCGCGGTGCGCGAACTGGAACCTTCTTTATGCCTGCGCCGGGAAATACT
The DNA here is from genome assembly GCA_031256445.1 of Treponema sp. Taxonomy (GTDB): domain Bacteria; phylum Spirochaetota; class Spirochaetia; order Treponematales; family Breznakiellaceae; genus WQXQ01. Next base: position 11,033 of record JAIRQN010000019.1, read on the forward strand.
GCTTGTAAAAATAGGCGCCGATGAAAAAAACCGTCCGGCTGTTCTGGAAATAGCCGGCATTTTCCGCGCCCGCGTTATTGATGTTTCGCAGACTACCATCACAGTAGAGGCAACCGGCGATCTTGACAAACTGAACGGTTTACTGCTGCTGCTGCGCCCATACGGTATTCTTGAGCTTGCCCGCACAGGGCTTGTCGCGCTGGAGCGCGGGGACAGGCGGCTGACAGTGAATAGTGCGGAGTGAGCAGTGAGGTATGACTGAAAATACAAGGCGTATTATTGAACAGATACTCGCTGTTCCCAGGGGCAGGGTATGTTCCTACCGGGACATTGCCCTTAAAGCGGGAATTCCAAACGGGGCGCGTCAGACAGCAAGAACGCTCCATTCCATGTCGGAAAAACACAGCCTTCCCTGGCACAGGATAATCCGCTGCGGCGGGCAGATAGCTCTGGAAGGCGGAGGAAGAGAGTTGCAGATAACGCTTTTGCGCGGCGAAGGGGTAAAGGTTTCCGCTGACGGAAAGGTTGATATGGGGAAGTTCGGGTGTTGACAGACGCGTAAAAATTAAAAACCTCTGCGCTTTCGCGTCTCTGTGAGATGAAATTTCCAATCCTGTTCGCGTGATTCGTTTGGTTCGCGGTTAAAATTTTTTAATTTAATCGTCCCTGTCCAAATCCGCAAGCATTTCTTCCATCGCGGGAGGCTGCGCGCCATAGCGGGTGCAGACGATGGCGGCGGCTTTATTGGCGAAAACAAGCGCTGCGTTTAAATCCTCTTCGCTTAAATTAACAATCGCGTTATGTGACATTTTACCCCTCAGTTCAAGCCAGGCGAGGAAGGCTCCCAGAAAAGTGTCTCCGGCTCCTACAGTGTCGGCTAAAGCGCCAATTTGAATTCCTGCGGCGCTTGCTTTTGTCACGCTTTGGCCATCGCGTTTAAGAAGCGCAAGGGCGCCGTTTGGGCCGAGGGTGGCTATCGCAAGACGGGCGCCAAGGGCAAGCGTTTTTTCAAGGGCCTTTTCCGGTTCAACGCCGGGAAAAATATACTCAAAATCTTCCGAAGAAATTTTGGCGATATCGCTGGCGCCGGCAAGTTTTTCAAATCTTTTTAAATAAGCGTCCCTGTCCTTGATCATAAAGGGGCGGATGTTGGGATCGAAGGCGATAACCGGTTTGTCAAGATATTTGGTTTGTGTCCTGTAATCTGAAATGTTTAAGATAAAAGATTCTATTGTAGAGGCGATTGGTTCCATGTTCATTGAGACAGAACCAAAAACAACGCAGGTTATTTTCTCTTCGGCGGACTGTAAACAGGAGCGAAGTTCCCCATCCGAAAGAAGACGGTCCGAGGTTCCTTCATCATAAAATGCGTATTGCGGCTCTGCGCCTTCTTCTGTCTTAATGATCGCAAGGATGGGATTTTGCTCACAGCGGATTAACATGTTTGTTTTAACGTTATTGTCCCGCAGGCGTTTAATTTGAATCTCTCCGAAAAAATTTTTTGAAAGACGGCCCAGAAAAGCGACAGGAGCGCCAAGCCTGCCTGCCGCGATGGATGTATTGTAGGAACAGCCTCCCGGCAGCGGGTAAAAGACTTCTCCCAAAGAGGGCGCTTTTTTCAGGAACATATCAATTACCGCTTCGCCGATACATAAAATCATTGTGTAATTATACCATAAGGAAACCTTTAAAAACAAAAAGTTTTTCCCGGTTCCCGTTTAAAAACGGTATCTGTAATTCCGCGCTCCTGATTGTACTAGTGTCATTTTACCTGTAAAATCAAACTGTTATGCGTGTGATTAAAATATTTGATACAACGCTGCGGGACGGAGAACAGGCTCCCGGATGCTCCATGAATCTGGGTGAAAAAATTGAAGTAGCAAAGCGCCTTGAAAAACTCGGCGTTGATATTATGGAAGCCGGGTTTCCGGCATCAGGCACAGGCGATCTTGAGTCTGTAAAGGCAATCTCGCTTGCGGTTAAGGAATGTACTGTCGCGGCCTTGTGCCGGTGTCTTGAAAAGGACATTGACGCGGGCAGGGAAGCTCTTGGTAAAGCGGCTTCCCCGCGTATTCATGTGTTTTTGGCGACATCGCCTGTTCACATGGAACATAAACTGAGAATGACAGAGGGGCAGGTGCTGCAACAGGCGGTAGACAGCGTAAAATACGCGAAAAAATTCTGCAATGACGTTGAATTTTCCGCGGAAGACGCTTTCAGAAGCGATCCGGATTTTATCTGCCGCGTGTTCTCTGAGGTTATCAGAGCCGGGGCGCTTACGGTTAATTTCCCCGATACCGTGGGATACGCAATGCCGGATGAATTCGCGCAGCGCGTCCGTTATGTGAAAGAACACACGCCCGGAATTGAAAAGGCGCTTCTTTCCGTGCATTGCCATAACGATCTTGGGCTTGCGGTTGCGAACAGCATTGCCGCTGTCGCAAGCGGGGCGGATCAGGTTGAGTGTACGGTTAACGGCATAGGGGAGAGGGCGGGGAACGCTTCTCTGGAAGAGATTGTCATGAGCCTTCAGGTGCGCAGGGATCATTTTAACGCGGCGACAAGAATCGACACGACGCAGATATATTCCATAAGCCGCATGGTTGCGCAGGTAACGGGCGTTAAACTACAGCCGAACAAGGCGATAGTAGGCGATAACGCATTCGCGCACGAGGCCGGCATTCATCAGCACGGCGTTCTTGCGAACAGGGAAACTTACGAGATAATGACGCCCCAGTCGATAGGCATTGTGCAGAATCAGATTATTCTGGGAAAACATTCAGGGCGGCATGCTTTTGAAGAGCGCCTAAAAGATTTGGGTTTAACGGCGGAAAGCGGCGCTTTTGAAAAAATCTTCGCCGATTTTAAAGACCTTGCGGATAAAAAGAAAAATGTCAGCGACCGCGATATAGAGGCGCTTGTCATGGACAATACTGTCAGTGTGCCTGAAACCTGGAAGCTGGATCACTGGACAGTGAATACAGGTTCGGCTCTGGGCGCTTCGGGAGTTGTCCGACTTCAGCACAAAGAAGGAAGGTTTGAAAAAGTCGCCTGCCTTGGAGACGGCCCGCTTGATTCCCTTTTCAAGGCAATTAACAAAATCATTGACAGGCAGCCGGAACTTGAGTTATATGAACTTGGCGCGATTACAGGCGGGTCTTCATCGCAGGGCGAAACAATGGTAAAAATTGCGCTTAACGGACGGCGCTGGAACGGACGCGGTGTTTCCACCGATGTGATTGAATCCTCGATAAAGGCGTATCTGTCAGCGGTTAACGCGATGCTGTATGAGATTGAGCAAAAAGATAAATAAACATGATTGTAAATTTTTAAGGATATTTTTATGGATAGCGAAATGCAGAAAATAGAGATACTTGACACTACATTACGCGACGGAGCCCAGGGGGAGGGCATTTCCTTCTCCCTGCGCGATAAACTCGCCGTGACGGAAACGCTGGATGAACTTGGAGTTGCGTGGATAGAAGCGGGGAACCCCGGCAGCAACCCCAAAGATATGGAATTTTTCCGCAGCTTGTCCGCGCTTAAACTGAAAAACTCAAAGGTTTGCGCGTTTGGCCCTACGCGGAAAAAAGGCGTTAAGGCCGCGGATGACAATATGCTCCGCTGTCTGCTTGACGCGGGAACGGAAGGAGTTGTCATCTTCGGTAAAAGCTGGGACCTTCATGTCAGGGAAGTGCTTCACGCACAGCCGGAAGAAAACATAGAGATGATTTGCGATACAATCGTCTTTTTAAAAAAAGAAGGACGCTTTGTAATTTATGACTGCGAACATTTTTTTGACGGGTGGAACGCGAATGCCTCTTACGCGGTTTCTGCGGTAAAAGCCGCGGCGCAGGCCGGCGCGGATCGCATTGTGTTATGTGACACAAACGGAGGGACATTCCCCAGCGCGGTTAAATCCGTTGTTGAACATCTGAAAAAAATCTGTAATGTCCCCCTAGGCATACATGCGCATAACGACTGCGGCGTCGCGCTTGCAAACTCGATAGAGGCTGTACAGGCGGGCTGTACCCATGTGCAGGGAACCCTTACCGGTTTCGGCGAGAGATGCGGCAATACCGCGCTTGCCGCTCTTATCCCCTCTCTGGAACTGAAAATGAACCTGCGGTGTATACCTCAGGGCAGCCTTATCCGCATAGGGGAGCTGACAAGGCGGATCGCCGAAATAGCGAATGTGATAATCAGCGATGATATGCCGTATATCGGCGCTCACGCTTTTTCACACAAGGCGGGAATGCATGTGGACGGCGTTTTAAAGACAAGCAGGTCTTTTGAGCATATAGATCCCCAGGCGGTAGGAAACGAGCGTCATTTATTGATGAGCGAAGTGGGCGGGCGCGCCGCGATTGCACAGCGCGTGAAAAAGACAGATCCGTCCATTCACAAGGAGCATCCTGTAATTATCTCGTTAGCTGAAAAATTAAAAAAACTTGAAGCCGAAGGCTGGGCTTATGAAGGCGCGGACGCAAGTTTTGAAATTCTTATTAGGCGCGAGCTTGGCAGATACAAGCCGTTTTTCGCAATAGAGGCGTACCGCGTTTTAAGCGAACATCCTGTCAGCGATAAAATTCAATGTTCCCACGCATGGGTAAAAGTTCTTGTTGACGGGCAGTATGAAATGGCCGCCGCCGAAGGAGTAGGCCCTGTCGGCGCTCTTGACTGCGCCCTGCGCCGCGCCCTTACCCGCTTTTTCCCGGGGCTTGCGAAAGTGCGGCTGGAAGATTATAAGGTTCGTGTTATTGACGGCAAGGACGCTACGGCGGCGCATGTCCGTGTTCTTATCGAATCTACTGACGGCCAGCGCAACTGGAACACAGTCGGGGTAAGCGCCGATATTATAGACGCAAGCCGCGCCGCGCTTGTCGACTCAATCGAATATATGCTGATAAACGAAATGGAAGCTGTCAGGTGAAATACTCAGGCGCGAGGATACTAGTAGAATCATTGATGGAAAACGGGGTGGATACCGTTTTCGGTTATCCCGGCGGCACGGTCCTGAACATTTACGATGAACTGCGCAGGTACGAAGACCGTATCCGCCATATACTTGTAAGTCATGAACAGCACGCCGCCCACGCCGCAGACGGTTACGCGCGCGCAAGCGGCAAACCCGGCGTATGCCTTGCCACCTCTGGCCCCGGAGCGACAAACCTTGTAACGGGGATCGCCACCGCTTTTGCCGATTCAATTCCAGTCGTAGCGATCACCGGCAATGTCGGCATTCCCCTTTTGGGAAAAGACAGTTTTCAGGAAGTTGATATCGCCGGTATCACCATGCCAATTGTTAAACACAACTGGATAGCGGAAGATGTCCGCGATTTGGCGGAAATTATCCGCGAGGCATTTATTGTCGCCCAGTCTGGAAGGCCCGGCCCTGTGTTAATTGATATTCCCAAGGATGTAAGCGGCGTGTTTTGTGAATACCGGAGCGCGGTGAACAGTGAAAAGTTTGAAATTTTCAGTGAAAGAGACAATGATTTTATCATTAACAGAGCCGCCCGGTTGCTTGAGAGAACAAAAAGACAGACATTCAATGAAGATGATATAGAAAAAGCCGCTTCTCTTGTTACAAACTCCAAACGGCCGATGATTTTCGCGGGCGGAGGCGTTATTCACTCAGGCGCGGCGGAAGAATTAAAAAAACTCGCCGAGTTTTTAAACGCGCCTGTCGCCCTTTCACTTATGGCTCTGGGCGCTTTCCCTCGGGAGCACCCGCTGTGTACCGGCCTTATCGGAATGCACGGAACTGCCGCTTCAAACAATGCGGCGAAAAAATGCGATCTGTTAATCGCCCTCGGCGCGCGCTTTTCAGATCGCGTAACAGACAGTATTAAACAATTTGCACATAACGCGAAGATATTGCATATAGACATTGACCCGGCTGAAATCAACAAAAATATCGGCGCGGACGCGTTTATTACAGGAGACCTTAAAATGGTTTTAAACGCCCTTGTTAACAAGATGCCTGCGAAATTTTATACAGAATGGAATGGACAGACAGCCGCATGGAAAGAGGGGATGTTTAAGGAAAAAAGAAAGGCTATCTCCCGCAGGAGGGCTTTGCATCCGCGCTTTGTAATTGAAGAGACCGCCAAAGCGTTAGGTGAAAAAACGGTTGCGGTTACCGATGTCGGCCAGCATCAGATTTGGGCGGCGCAGTTTTTCCCGTTTAAATACCCCCGCAGTTTTTTAAGTTCCGGAGGAATGGGGACAATGGGGTTTGGCCTTGGCGCCGCCCTTGGAGCGAAAACCGCAAATCCCGCTTCGCCTGTGGTTTTGTTTACAGGAGACGGCAGTCTTCGCATGAACAGCGGCGAAATGGCGACTCTTGTAAAATACAGCCTTCCCGTATTGATTATTGTTTTTAACAACAGCACGCTTGGGATGCTGCGCCAGTGGCAGAATCTCTTTTATGAAAAAAGATATTTCCAGACCGATCTTGATAACCGCGGCCCTGATTTTGTAAAACTTGCCGCCGCCTACGATGTGCCTGGTTTTCGCGTAACAGACGAAGCGTCTTTTTTACAGGCGCTTGAAAAGAGCGCGCAGGTTCTTGCTCTTGGCAAACCCGCGCTGATAGAAGCGATAATAGACAAGAATGAAAAGGTAATTCCCTTTGTTCCCGCCGGTGTCGTTCATGAATGAGCGGAAAAAAGAGTTATAAATCAAGTCCCTGTCCGGTGAATACCCATATTTGCGTATTAATGTTATAATTACCGCATGAAAAATTGCCACTGCGGCTCAGGCCGCGAATATAGCGCGTGCTGCCAGCCGTACATAACAGGTAAGGAAAACCCTCCTACCGCCGAAGCCCTTATGCGCAGCCGTTATTCGGCTTATGTTGAACGCGAAATTGACTATATTATCAATACCTGCGTACACCGCGGCAAGGATGACATTGATTATAAATCTACCCGCGACTGGAGCGAAAAGTCGAAATGGCTCGGTCTTAAAATAATTTCGACACAGAAGGGCGGAATATCCGACAAAGAGGGTACTGTTGAATTTGAAGCAACTTATGAAAGGGACGGTCTTAAAGACATTCACCATGAGACCGGAAAATTCAAAAAAGAAAATGAGCAGTGGCTTTATGAAGAGGGGCATATTTCGCCTCGCACCATTGTCCGCTCATCGCCTAAAACCGGCAGAAACGAACCCTGCCCGTGCGGAAGCGGTAAAAAATACAAACATTGCTGTGCAGTGTAATGCTTTATTTCCCCGCTGTCCAGTTTAAGGCGTTAGCCAGCAATTTTTGAAAATTTTCGTTAAGCCATACAGGAAGAAGATGCCCCGGAGTAAGGACACAGATGCGCCCTTTGCCTACAGTCCGCACAAAACCCGCAGGGCAGATTGCCGCCGGCACATTAAAGTACGGCTCTTGTTGATATTTGCTTTCTTCTCCCTGCGCCGCCGAATAGGAAGCGAGCAGAACATCAGCGTCGTCTGCGGTAATTTCGATCCTGTAATGTTCGTCCGTTTCGCAGAAAAGCTCCACGCTCTCTGTTACAGGATGCGGCTTTACAGGAGCTACGGTAACAGGGCAGTTATTCGGATGGTTTAAAAAACGGCAGCCCAATAAATCGTCAAGCTCTTTTGTGTCTTTGCCGCTGACAGTCGCGCTGTGAACAGCCGTAAGCCCGCCGCCTTCTTTCACATAATCAACGAACGCCTTTTGAACAGCTTGTGTTTTCCACGGCTGCTTGTCCGCCTGCGAAACTTCATCGCTCTTGCACATTAACACGGCAGGATACATTTTCAGCAAATCGGGCGAAAAATCATTCGCGTTTGTTATAACATCAAATTGAAACCCCATCTGCAATAGCGGGGCAACCCCGTCCGCCGGAACCTTCCCCGGATGCCAGTAATCGTCACAGAGCAGCAATATTTTCATTTATCCCTCTTTATGAAAGTATGTTCCTGTGAGGCTTTTTTTGTCAATCCGCGGAAAATGTGGAATGAGGAGTGATTAGTGTGCAGTTATGAATATTTTATTTTACCGCAATAAGCTTTCAGACCTTTGTATGTGTACTTTTAAGCCATTTTGTTTAAAATTATGTATACATTTTAGAAAAATAATATCATCAATTTTTGGGCCAATATATATTTTATCATCATCAGTATCAAATAAAAATGGCTCTGTTTCTATATATAAACCGGATTCACAATTACTCTTGATACATTTTTCTCCTATAGAACCAATATAAAAAAGACGATATTCTTCTTCGTGCTTCCAATCTGTATCTTTAACCATGTAAGAAATAGGGGATAGCAGCTCGGAAAGTAAAGGAATTATTTTTTTTTCTTTTGAATCATCCGAATCCAATAACATTTTTTCAAATATATTTTTTAAGCATTTTTTAATTTCCAATAAGATATATTCGTGTTCATCCTGAGCTTGTTTATCTACATATAATATTTCATACAATCCTGTTCTTTCGATTGGGAGTGTTTCAATATCTTCTTTTTGATTCTGACTTATAATAAAATTATTTAAAATCTCTTTTGGTAATTTTTCTTCCTCGTCAAAAATTCCAGTTCCTTTGTTTAATTTTTCAGTTCTCATCCCAATAGCCGCTCCCGCTCCATTATCTCCGTAAGAACTGTTCCACATAACCATGGAATCTTCATTTCTAGAAAGACTCCTGATAAATGCGATAGTGTCATACTCAGTGCCATCAGAAATATGCCTTTGTATTTTTTCTATAAAATTTATAAAAGATATGTTAGTTTCACTGTTATCAATGTTTTTAATATAGGAAAACATAACTTTCCCTTCTTCCGGATCATTCATGTATATTGCCGGAGTCAATCGCAGCTTTCGATATTTTCTTATTGATTCTAAAACATTAAAATTTGTATATTGATAAATGTAACTATTGTTATCTTCTTTTTTACAGCGGCGCGATCTCAAAAAAGAATGAACCCACCAGATTAATTTTTTATGATTTTCAGATGTAAAACCGTTTTCTTCAAACTTGGATGTAAGTTTTGAAATAAAAGGATTCATCAATTGAAATATATTCTTTTTATTTTCATTCATTAATGTTATTCCAAAAAATATTGGGATCTATTCCTGTGTTTAAAGCGCTTTTATCGAGTTGTTTTGCCATACTCCAATCAATATCTCCTTCTTTACGCTTCCCTTGAGCATAAAAAACTTTCGCGCGCCAAAAATAAGAAAACGCATCATTTGGATCAATCTTTATGGCTTTGGTTAAATCCGCTATTGCTTCTGTATTGTTTCCATTGGCAATAAAAACTGTTCCCCGATTACGATAAACAGCAGCATAATTTGAATCGCTTTGTATATCTTCGTCATTTTCCGCTATCTCTACGGCTATTGAATAATCCGTTATCGCTTTGGAATAATCCGGTATATCTTTTGATTTCTTCTCAATGCAAAATAGAATATATCCACGGTTAAAATAAACATCAAAAGAATTAGGAGCAAGCTGTTGAGCTTTATTAAAATCCTCAAGAGCTTTATTATAATCCTTTAATGTTTCTTCTGTGTTTTCAAATTTGGCAGAATAGGCAATTTCCCCTTTAGCAGTATAGGCATTTCCCCGGTTTATATAATCAGAAACATCGCGGCCATCAATTTCTATGGCTTTTGTAAAATCTGTTATCGCTTCTTCAAAGTGCCTTAAAAGAGAATAAGAATTTCCCCGCATCCGGTAAGAAACAGCATAATTAGGTGCAATCTGAATGGCTTGATTAAAAACATTAACTGCTTTTTCAGATTCATTATATAAATTGAAAACCATCCCGCAAAAAATATAAGACGGAACGTAATCAGGCTTAAGCTCAATCGCTTTTCTGTAATCTTTTACAGCATCTTCAAATTTATTTTCAAAAGTAAAAGATTTTCCCCGGTTATAATACGCATACGCATAATCAGGTTTTAGCTGTATGGCTCTGGTATAAACCGCTCTTGCTTCTGAATACTTGCAATTTTCGTCGATAATAATTCCTTTTTGTACCAGAACCTCCGGCATATCCGGCTGTATTTCCAGCGCTTTTTCAACGAATTCACTGCTGTTTCCATATTCTTCCAGTGCCTGTAAGCATTGAGATTTTTTAAGGTATGCTTCTATCTTTTCATCAGGACCTGCTGAATCATTTCCGATAAAAATATCCGCTTCCATAATAATTCCGTGAAGTTCTTCTACAGAAATATCCAACCCGATTGTTATATAATCCAAATCCATTTTATATTTTGACATCTTGTTCCTCCTATTACATAAATATTTTCCTCGGCTCATTCCCGCTCCTTCCAGTCGCTCCGGCGCGGGCATGTCACCTTGCTCCAAGCGGCAGGACGCCGCTAAAAAAAAGCCAGAAGTTTTTGCAAAGCAAAAACTTCAAACATTAAAAATGCCAAGGATGGCATTTTTAATGTAGAACTCAGGGGCGAAGGAGCCGGAAGCCGTTGTCCCGGTACGCCGAAGCAGTGTACTCAGCCGAATAGTCCCAGCCCCCGCCGCGCATCAGACGGTTGCTCCCGGAAACTGCGCCCGTGGGATCAGTCTGCGCTGTATTCGGTAAACTGTCATACCAGTCCCAGCACCACTCCCGTACGTTCCCATGCATGTCATATAACCCCCACGCATTAGGCAGTTTCTTTCCAACTTCATGCGTCCTGCCGCTTGAATAAGCGCTGTACCATGCGTAATTGGTAAGGCTGCTTTGATTATCTCCAAAAGACCATGTTGTCGTTGTCCCTGCCCTGCACGCGTATTCCCACTGCGCTTCTGTAGGCAGCCGGTAGCCGTTTGCGGACGCATTCGTTGTTACAAGCCATTTTATGCCATCAGTACTACTTGTGTTATTAGGATCTGTTGTATTTTTATCAATATTATAATATGAAGTTAATCCTTCTATAACGCTTAATGCGTTACAGAATTCTACTGCGTTATACCAGCTTACTTGTTCCACAGGCCGTCTGCCTTGCACTTCGCCGGGTGCAGGGCTTGATGAAAAGTAACTTGGGTTATTTCCCATAACAGCCTGATACTGCCCCTGAGTTACTTCATATTTGCCCATGTAGAAACCGCTGGTTAATGTTATTGTGTTGCCATCATCTCTTGTAAAAGTACCTGGGTTAATCCATACCATAACAGCATCCCACTTTGCGTAAAGAGTTACATTTCCTGTTACCGTAAAAGATGAACCTGCCGCGTATGTTGTCCCACTACCGTCTGCGGCAGCAGTCCAACCGCTGAAAATACATCCTGTTTTTACAAGATTTCCCTGGTTAGGAAGCGTAATATTTGCGTATTGGTTTGCGCTCATCGCGGCGGGAGTAGTTCCGCCTGTAGAGCCGTTGGCGTTAAAGGTGACTGTGTTAATGATTACATCCCACTTGGCGTAAAGAGTTACATTTCCTGTTACCGTAAAAGATGAACCTGCCGCGTGTGCCGTTCCGCTGCCGTTTGCAGCGGTATTCCAGCCGCCGAAAGCGTATCCGGTTTTTACAAGATTACCTTTATCGGGCAGCGTTATGCTTGCGTTTTGGTTTGCGCTCATCGCAGAGGGAACAGTTCCGCCTGTAGAGCCGTTGGCGTTAAATGTAACTGTGTTGATAATAGCATCCCACTTTGCGTAAAGAGTTGCATTTCCTGTTACCGTATGAGATGAACCTGCCGCGTATGTTGTCCCGCTGCCATTTGCGGCGGTATTCCAGCCTGCGAAAGTATATCCGGTTCTTACAAGATTTCCTTGACCAGGCAATGTAATGCTTACGTTTTGATATGCATTCACCGCAGCAGGAACCGTCCCGCCTGTAGAGCCGTTGGAATCAAAGGTGACTGTGTAAGCGGTTACAGATTGACTTGTATAGGGGCGAAGAAGCCGGAAGCCGTAGTTGAAATTCCTGTCGTAGGGGTTGCCGTGGTACCGGTACGCCGAAGCAGTGTTCTCAGCCGAATTGTACCAGCTCCCGCCGCGAAACAGACGGGCGCTCCCAGAAGCCGCCCCTGCGGGATCGGTCTGCGCCGTATTCGGTAAACTTCCATACCAGTCCCAGCACCACTCCCATACATTCCCATGCATGTCATATAACCCCCATGCGTTAGGAAGTTTCTTTCCTACCTCATGCGTCCTCGCGTTTGAATTTGCATCATACCATGCGTAATTGGTAAGGTCGCTTGCATTGACGTCAAAAGACCAGGTTGTTGTTGTCCCTGCCCTGCACGCGTATTCCCACTGCGCCTCTGTAGGCAGCCGGTAGCCGGTAGAACCTGCAACAATCTGTACTGCATCCCATGTTGTATTACTGCTCGTTGGTACTGCCCCCCAAAGTGAAGGGTCTGTACTGCCATTTATCCTGTATGCCGGAGTCAATCCTTCAATCATGCTTAACTTATTGCAGAATACAATAGCGTTATACCAGCTTACCTGTTCCACAGGACGTCTGCCTTGCAGTTCACCTGTTGCTGGGCTTGAATTATAATAACTGGGATTATTTCCTATAACTGCCCGATACTGCTCCTGAGTTACCTCATACTTTCCCATGTAAAAACCGCTGGTTAATGTTATTGTGTAACTATTTCTTGTAAAAGTACCCGGATTAATCCATACCATGTTTTCTGCTGCATTGACAACATCCCACTTAACGTAAAGAGTTACATTTCCTGTTACCGTATAAGAAGCTCCTGCCGCATACGTTGTTCCGCTTCCGTCTGCGCTTGTATTCCAACCGCCGAAACTGTATCCGGTTTTTACAAGGCTTCCCTGACCAGGCAGCGTTATGCTCGCGGTTTCGTTCGTGCTCATCGCAGAGGGAGCCGTCCCGCCTGTAGAGCCGTTGGCGTTAAAGGTGACGGTATAGGTAGTTGTTCTGCCATCATCACAGGCTATCAGTAAAACCCCGATTACCGTCAAAAAAATGATAAAACCTGACAATCTTGTTGTTTTCATTTAAATACTCCTTAGTATTTTAATACCAGCATACAGCTAGTATATTATATCATTATACAATCGTCAAGCTGGTATAATCTTAAAAAGCAGCTTGTAGAATGAATTAATGAAGATACTTACTGTTTTCTCAAAGAACATGAGGAAATACAGAAAAGAAGCAAAACTCACACAGGAAAAACTTGCGGAAATGTGCGGCACAAACCATCGTTATATAGGGCAAATTGAGAATGGAAGCCGCTGTCCTTCGCTGGAATATGTTGAAAGGATTGCTGCCGCGCTTAAGGTTTCACCGTATCTCCTGTTTTACGATATAAATGAAAATGATGAAGCTGTTGTTTTAGGTATGGAACAAAAACAAAAATTAAAGACTTTATTATTTGATAATTTTGCAAAAGCATGCTCAGTAATTGATGGTAAAAATTAATACAATACATTTATAAAGCGTTTATCGGCTTTATTGATAACATTTATTCCTATCAATTCTGAAACGTATATATAATCCTCATACAGATGAAACTGGCAGAACCTTGGCTCGCCATAAAATGTATATCTCTGAAATTGATTTTAAATAATAGAGTTGTTCGATAACTTCAGTTATTGAACAACTACCGCTTAAAAGAACTTGTGAGACAACTAACGCGAACCGAAAGTTCGCAATTGTCGAACAAGTCCAATATATCACTGAACGAGGACGAAAAATCATTTTGGGGACATCGGTGTGGATCGCAGAAAAGGTCAGGCCAGAGCCTGCGTCAACGAAGACCACAGCCGCTGAGTCCCCAAAAGGGCTTTTCGTCCTCGGTTGGTATTTTAAACTGGATTCCCACAGGATACATCAGATATAGTAGTAGTATTTGGGTATACATTTTTGCTATACTGCCCTCATGTTAGACTATAAATTCATCGCGGAAAACCTTGAGGCGGTAAAGGCGAATATTGCCAGCCGTTTTATGAAAGCGGATGCCGGGGCAGTCGCTTCCCTGTACAACAACAGAACGGAGCTTACAACAAACCTGCAGTCTTTGCAGCAGAAGCGTAACGCCAACGCGGACGCCATGAAGGCCAAACTTTCCCAGGAAGAGCGAAGCGCCCTTATCGAAGAGGGAAAGAAGCTGAAAGAAGAAATAGCGGCTGCGGAAAGCAGGCTTGCGGAAGTTGAAAAAGAACTTTTAACAGAAGCGAGGAAGATTCCCAACATGGCGCATCCTGACGCGCCTGCCGGAAAGGAAGACAAGGATAACCTTGAAGTCAAGCGGGTAGGGGAGCCTGTAACATTCAGCTTTGAGCCTTCGGATCATGTAAAGCTTGGGCAGGATTTGGATATAATCGACTTTGACGCCGGAACAAAGGTGTCAGGCACCAAATTTTATTATTTAAAGAACGAAGGCGTCTATCTTGAACTGGGTCTTGTCCGTTACGCGCTTGATATTCTGCAAAAAAAAGGCTTCACTCCTTTTATCACTCCCGATATCGCGCGCGAGGAAATTCTTGAAGGCATAGGTTTTAATCCGCGCGGAGCGGAGTCCAATGTTTACACTCTGGAAGGCGAAGAAAGCCCAAGCCTTCGATCCTGTCTTGTCGGAACAGCCGAAATAACTCTCGGCGGTTATTATTCCAACACCATTCTGCCGAAGGATAAACTGCCGTTGCGCATGGCAGGGCTTTCCCATTGTTTCAGGCGTGAAGCCGGCGCGGCCGGTCAGTTTTCCAAAGGGCTTTACCGCGTACACCAGTTCACCAAGCTGGAAATGTTTGTCTTCTGCCTGCCCGAAGAATCCGGCAGTTTCCATGAGGAACTCCGCTCTATAGAAGAAGAAATTTTCCAGGGTCTGGAAATTCCGTTCCGTGTAGTGGATACATGCACAGGCGATCTTGGCGCACCCGCTTACCGCAAGTGGGATTTGGAAGCATGGATGCCTGGAAGGGCCAGCCTTCCTGGAAGGAACAACGGTGAATGGGGAGAGGTAACTTCTACTTCCAACTGCACAGATTACCAGGCGCGCCGTCTTAACATCCGCTTTAAAGATTCTGACGGTAAAAATAAATTTGTTCATATGCTAAACGGAACCGCCATCGCCGTCTCGCGCGCCATCATCGCCATTCTGGAAAATTTCCAGCAGGCGGACGGCACAGTGAAGATTCCGAAAGCGCTTGTGCCTTATGCCGGGTTTGATGTGATAAAAAAGAAATAAGCGTATTTTTCTTTCATCATTACAATAAATGACACTTCTCTAAAAAACGTCATCTTCAAAAAAAATTAAAATTTTTTAAAATTTTTACTTGACATATTGTACTAGTACACTTAATATTGTACTAGATGAATAGTACAACTATAAAAGCCAGGGCAGGCAAGTTTTCGGTTGGTCCTGCAGGCCGCGAGGAAGGCATTAATTTTACGCTGGATCACGCAAACCAGGCGCCTATTTACAGGCAGATTATCCAGCAAATTGAATACGCCATCCTGTCCGGGCGGATGAAAAGCGGCGACAAGCTGCCTACAATCCGCTCACTGGCGGTAGAGCTGAAAACCAACCCGAATACAATCGCCAGGGCGTACAGCGAGCTTGAAATCCGGGGGATCCTGGAAACACAGGTAGGCAGCGGTACCTACATATCGGATAAAAAACCAGTGATGGAGGATGACAGCTTGAAAAGGAAAATACGTGAAGTGCTTGCGCGTTTTGTGCATGAAATGCGGGATCTGGGCGTGGAAAACCGCGAACTGGTCAAATTAATTGATTCTTTTATCAAGGAGGATGGAAAGATATGAGTTTATTCGGTTCAGGCGGAGAGAAAGCCGCCGTTAAGAAAAACGCAGATCATACGCTGGCTCTTATTAGGCTTATAGCGCTTGTTTTTACCGCGGCGGTTATTACGTTTGTTTATCACATACCGGAAAAAACCTCCATACGCGTAGAGGATTTAACGGGAATGTGGTGCGGCATCGCGGTCTTCCTTGTAGTGCTGCTTCTGGTTTTTTCAATCCGCAAGGCTGATGAATGGGAAAGGGCCATTGTTCTTCGTTTCGGAAAATTCCGTAAGGTGAAAGGCCCCGGTCTTTTCTTTCTTGTTCCGCTCGCGGACAGAATTACGCAGACTGTGGATTTGCGTATCAGGGTGTCGGATTTTTCCACTCAGAAAACATTAACAGGCGATTCTGTTACGGTAAATGTAGACGCCATCTGTTTCTGGCTAGTGTGGGATCCTCAGAAGGCGGTTCTGGAAGTTGAAAATTATGTTGACGCTGTTGTGCTTTCTTCCAAGACGGCATTACGCAACTCAATTTCGAATCACGATCTTTCCACCTTTTTAGAGCGCAGCGATATTATCGAAAAACAGATTCAGGGAGACGTAGACAAGAAAACAACTGAATGGGGAATAACGGTTCTTCATATCGAAATTACCGATATTCAAATCCCGGAAGCGTTGCAGGATTCGCTGTCGCGTGTCGCGCAGGCGGAACGCGAGAAGAAGGGGCGCATACTTCTTGCCGAAGCAGAAATTGAAATCGCGCGCAAACTGGAAGAAGCGTCGCAGGTTTATATGCGCAACCAGCCCGCCATGAAACTGAAAATTCTTTCCATATTGAACGAAGGGTTAAAAGCCGGCAATTCAATGATGCTTGTTCCCAATTCAATAGCGGAAGAGCTTGAAACAAAGGATATATTCGGCCTTAAGGCTCTGAATGAAGTTAAAAGAATGCAGAAAAACGGAGGTTAGTTAAATGACAGTTGTTAAAGCGGAAAATGTTGTTAAAAATTACGGTTTAAACGGACAGACGGTTCAGGCGCTTCGCGGAGTTAACCTTGAATTTAGTGGCGGGGAATTTTCGGCCATAGCAGGGCCTTCGGGGAGCGGAAAATCCACGTTTCTTCATTTGGCCGGGTGTCTGGACATTCTTACTGACGGGAAAATGCTTATTGCAGGCTCTGACACAAAAGAAATGTCAAAGAATCAACTGGCTCTTTTAAGGCGGCACAGCATCGGCTTTATTTTCCAGGCGTATAATCTGATTCCCGTATTGTCAGTGGAAGAAAATGTTTCATTTCCGCTAACGCTGATGGGCATCGGTAAAAAGGAAATAAAGGAACGCACAGAGCGGGTGTTAAATGAAGTCGGTCTTGATGACATGGCAAAACGCCGTCCCAAGGAAATGTCAGGCGGACAGCAGCAGCGGGTCGCAATCGCCCGCGCTCTTATTAAAAAACCGGCTTTAATCCTCGCGGACGAGCCGACCGCCAATCTTGATTCAAAAATCGGCCGCGGGATTCTGGAGCTTATGCTTAATTTAAATAAATCAGAAGGAACCACTTTTATTTTCTCCACGCATGATCAGATGGTTATGGATTTTGCCCGCCGGATTGTGCATATCCGCGACGGTCAGATTGAAAACGACGAGGTAAAGTCATGA
>JAIRQN010000023.1 GCA_031256445.1 Treponema sp.
AGAAGTTGGTTACTTCACGGACAGCCTTTGTTTTTTCTCTTATTTCTGCGAAATAATACGAAAAAACAGTAATTAATGAAGGTGTCCGAAGAAGTTTTCCAACTTTTCGGACACCGCCAAAATACAAAAAAGCCTAATTCTATTAAAATTTTTCAAAAAAACCAATAAACCTATTGACATAGTAAATTTTTTAACCTACCATGATATAATACTTACTAAATATATATGTTTAATAAGTAAGAGCCTTTTCCAAAACTCGGTTAGTTTCAGAAAAGGCTTTCGAAAAACCGACTTAAAAGCCGGTTTTTCTGTTAAATCTAAGGTAGCTTTTCCAAAACTGAAGATTTGGAAAAGCTACAATACAACAATTTAGGAGGATCAATAATGATCAAAAAACGAGGTTATTTGCGCTCAATTCTTTTAAGAAGCGCAATAATTACATTTTTAGCTCTTATTCTGCCCTTGCAATTAATGGCAGGAGGAAAAAAGGATGAATCCGGTTCCATTCTTACTGTAGGAGCAACGCCGGTTCCGCATGCGGAATTGCTTAATCTTGTAAAAGACGATTTGGCAAAACAGGGAATCACCTTAAAAGTCGTGGAGTTCACCGATTATGTGCAGCCTAATTCCGCGCTAATATCGGGGGATTTGCATGCGAACTTTTTCCAGCATATTCCCTATTTGGGATCTAACGCTGATTGGTCAAACAAGCTTGTTTCTGCGTTTGGAGTACATGTCGAGCCTTTTGGCTTGTACTCATCAAAGTTTAAGAACATTGCCGATTTGCCGAACGGCGCTACAATTGCAATCCCGAATGATCCTACAAACGGCGGACGCGCTTTGCTTCTTCTTCAGTCAAAAGGGCTGATAAAGTTAAAAGATGATGCGGGATTGAACGCTACTTCGCGTGACGTAACCGGTAATCCCAATAACTTCCGTTTCATAGAACTTGAAGCGGCGCTGCTTCCCCGTTCGCTGGATGATGTTGATGCCGCTACCATCAATGGCAACTTTGCGCTTCAGGCTGGATTTAATCCCATTAATGACGCTCTCATTATTGAAGGAGCGGAATCCCCGTATGTGAATATCGTAGTCGTTCAAAAAGGCAAAGAGCAGGATCCAGGAATTCTCGCTCTTAAAAACGCTCTCTTAAGCCAGAAAGTAAAAGACTTTATTATTAAAACTTACTCAGGCGGAGTTGTTTCGATTTTTTAAAAATTAATTTAACTAAAGTCCGCGGTCTGTCCGCAAACTAACCAAGTTTGTGGACAGACACTAACTATACCGGCAATAAGGAGACGGCTTTGCGGCAGTTTCCTTAATTTTCCAAAAAATAATCAATTTCAAAGAAAATGCTGTTTTGCCGATCCGAGACCGCGGTGTTTTTACTGGTTTTTTGAAAATTAAAATCAAGCTCATTGAATTTATCTCTCAAATTGGGCGCTATCATATTCGGCGATTTCACCTAAACGGTTGGAATATTCGCCAAACCGTTTATTTATATCTTTCATCTGACGGGCTGTCTCTTTTTGCTGTTCCCTGTTTTCCATAATAAAGCAGCCCAGACTTACTCAAAATCAAGCCCTTTGGGGTATGCGGGTTGTATTTGCGCATCTCCCATAAAAACTCTATTATACAGCTTTTTACCTTTTTTGAAAAGGTTTATCCTGAATTTTTAATAACAGTTTCTGTGCAGAAGAAAACCACGAGTTTTAACGTCTGGCAAAAAGTCACAAATTACCGGTTAAAAACCTTATATTTTCCCGGTTGAAAAAGTCACAAATTCCAGATTAAAAAGCTTACATTTTCCAGGTTGATATGTTATACTTTAAACATGGAAAACTACCTGAAACGTTTTACCGATAAAATTCTCCAAAACCGGTTAAAGGAATCCGGCGCGGTATTAATAACAGGGCCAAAAGGCTGCGGAAAAACCGAAACCGCGATTCAGACGGCAAAAAGTTTTGTGCGCATGGACACAGATGACGATATCCGCGCTCTAATGGAATTAAACCCAAAAGCGGCGCTGGGCGGCGCAGTACCCCGCTTAATTGACGAATGGCAGGAGTTTCCCCGGATATGGAATTATATCAGACGCGAAGTAGACGACCGGAAGAAAAAAGGCCAGTTTATACTTACCGGTTCCGCAAATCCCGAAGAACGCGCAAGGCTTCATTCAGGCGCGGGGCGTTTTTCTGTTATTAACATGAGGCCGATGTCATTGTTTGAAAAGGGCTGGTCAACCGGCGAAGTAAGCCTTTCGAAAATAATGAAAGGAAACGTTCCCGGTTCAGATCAGGTTGATTTCAGCCTTGAAGACCTTGCGGAAAAAATTACTGTTGGCGGCTGGCCGAATCTTATCGGCGCGGGAGGCAAAGCGGCGCTTCGTTTCATGAAAGATTATATCGCCCTGATCGCCGAGGTGGATATAAGCAGGTTCGGCGGCAAGAGAAGAGATCCCCAAAAAATTACCCGTTTGATGCAGTCGCTCGCGAGAAATATTTCCACAGAAGCGTCAATATCGTCGCTTGCGAAAGACGCTGGCGGAACACAGGGAAAATTAAACGATGAAACCGTTACTGAGTATCTGGAAGCGCTTGAGCGTCTCATGGTAGTTGAATCTGTTCCCGCGTGGAGTACTCATATCCGCTGTGCCGACACTCTGCGAAAAGCGCCGAAGCGTCATTTTGTTGATCCTTCTCTCGCGGTTGGAGCGCTGGGTCTCTCGGCGGGGAAAATTGTTTCCGATCTGAATTACTTTGGCTTCTTGTTTGAGTCTCTTGTTATACGCGATCTCAGGATTTACGCCGAGGCGAACGACGGAAAAGTCTACCACTACCGCGATTCCCGCGACATGGAAGCAGACGCGATTATTGAATACCCGGACAGAACATGGGCGGCGTTTGAGGTAAAAATGGGTTTTTCAGCGCAAAATGACGCCGCCGAAAATCTTCTTTCCTTTGCCAAAAAAATTGATCAGAAAAAAATGGGACCGCCTGCTGCGCTGACTGTAATTACAGCTAACGGAGCGGCCTGCCGCCGCAAGGACGGGGTGAATGTTGTGCCGCTTTTGACGTTGACCGCATAAAAAATTAATATGATTGAAATAAACGAATAAAGGGGGTATTCTGATACCATGGACCGCGAATCAAAAATTAAAGAAATGATTTCTCAGATGACGCTGGAAGAAAAAGTCTCCCAGCTTCTTTATAAAAGCCCGGCGATAGAACGCCTGGGAATACCGGAATACAACTGGTGGAATGAGTGTCTGCACGGCGTAGCCAGAGCCGGAGTCGCTACAGTCTTCCCGCAGGCTATCGCGCTGGCGGCCGCCTTTGACGATACGCTTGTCGAAGAAATAGCAACCGCCATTTCCGATGAGGCCCGCGCGAAGCATAACGAAGCCGTAAAACAGGGAAACCGCGGTCAGTATTGGGGGCTTACTTTCTGGACGCCGAATATCAACATATTCCGCGATCCGCGCTGGGGACGGGGACAGGAGACCTACGGTGAAGACCCTTACCTGACAAGCCGGATCGGGACCGCTCTTGTGTGCGGCCTGCAGGGCGATGATCCGGAAAACCTGAAACTTGCCGCCTGCGCCAAACATTACGCTGTCCATTCAGGGCCGGAAAAAGACCGTCACACCTTTAACGCTGTTGTTACGCAAAAAGATCTCTTTGAAACATACCTGCCGGCGTTCAGGGCGTTGGTCGAAGCCGGAGTAGAATCCGTCATGGGAGCGTATAACCGCACCTTAAACGAAGCCTGCTGCGCCAGCAATCTCCTCCTTAAAGACATTCTGCGCGGACGCTGGGGTTTTAAAGGCCATGTTGTTTCCGACTGCTGGGCTATCCGCGACTTCCACGAGTACCACAAGATAACAAAAACGCCCGAAGAATCGGCGGCTCTTGCCCTGAACGCCGGCTGCGACCTTAACTGCGGATGCACATACCCCATGCTGACTGTCTCTTTTAAGCAGGGGCTTGTCACGGAAGAGGCGATCAATACCGCTCTTACGCGCTTGCTGCGCACCCGTTTCAAACTGGGAATGTTCGATCCGCCTGAGTCGGGAAAATACGGAAAATTGGGACGCGAGGTAATTAACTGCGAAAAACACAGAAAACTCGCTTTAAAAGCGGCGCATGAATCCATCGTCCTTCTTAAAAATGATAATAACCTCCTTCCTCTGGATTCAAGTCCTAAAAAGATAGCTGTTATCGGTCCTGCCGCCGCGAATGCCCACGCGCTTTTTGGCAACTATTACGGAGTCAGTTCCCGCTTTATAACAATTCTGGAAGGACTGGCTGAAAAGATCAGCGACAAGTTCGGCATCAGTCTTGATTACCGTCAGGGCTGCCTGATGTACAGCGAAAACAGCAAGTCGCTGGTTCATTACGGCGAGGCCAATATTGCCGATGTTGTAATAGCGGTAATGGGGCTGGACGGCGCCATTGAAGGAGAGGAAGGAGACGCAATCGCCTCGGATTCCAACGGAGATCGCGAAACTATAGAGCTTCCCTCCTGGCAGTTAAAATTTCTTCGGAAGGTGCGGGAAGCCGGTAAAAAAATCATTCTGGTTCTTACAGGAGGCAGCCCGATTGCTTTCCCGGAAGAACTTGTTGACGCGGTGGTTTTTGCCTGGTATTCAGGTGAATCCGGCGGCAAAGCTGTAGCAGACATCCTCTTCGGCGATGTCGTTCCCTCCGGGAAATTGCCTATAACATTCCCGGCTTCTACAGAGCAGCTTCCGCCTTACGAAGATTATTCCATGAAAGGCCGTACTTACCGTTATATGACGCAAAAACCTCAGTATCCGTTTGGTTTTGGTCTTTCGTATACCAGTTTCCGCTTTGATTCAATTACCCTTTCTCCATCCGGCATTTCTGCCGTATCCGCCGGTTCAGTCACAGCCGAGGTAACTGTTTCAAATACCGGGACAAAGGACAGCGATGAGGTGGTTCAAATCTATATAACAAGAAAAGATCGCGGCGATAATGAGCCGCTTTCTTCACTGAAAGGCTTTCGCCGCGTTTTCATACCTGTCGGTAAAACCGAAACGGTGAAATTCGAGCTTCCTGCGGCTGTTTTTCAGACTGTAAACGAAAATGGTGAGTATAAGCTGATTCCCGGAACTTACACGGTAATTGCCGCGGATGCCGCCCCGGCACCTGCCGCATTGGAAAAAGGCGCGCCGGCTCCTGTTTCGGCAAAATTTGACGTTTTTGAGTGAAACTCAATTACTTTTATTGAAACTGGCTTAAGGTAATCTTTAAAACCCTTTATAAAGGTTCCCTTAAAAAAATCTGAAATAGTATTGATTATTTTTATTTATTGTGATATGATGAAGGCTAATAAACTTAAGCCTGTAAATGGTTAAGTATTAAAGTTAATTTGGAGGAAAAGAGATGAAGAAAGCATTAGTAATCGTATGTGTGGTCGCTGTTCTGTTTAGTTTTGGCGGCTGTGCAAAGAAGGATGCAGGGGGATCTGGAAAACTGGTTATTTGGTCCTTTACTGATGAATTAGGCGGGATGGTTGAGAACTACTATAAACCAGCTTATCCTGGGGTAGAAGTTGACTATTCATTAACTCCGACAGATCAATTCCCAAGCAAGTTGGATCCGGTTCTCGCATCCGGTCGCGGAGCTCCTGACGTTTTCGCTTTGGAAGCAGCATTTGTCCGCAAATATGTTGAGTCGGGACTCCTCCTGGATCTCACCGATATTTATCAAGCTAACAAAAGCAAACTGCTTGCTTACCCGGTCGAAATCGGAACATTCAACGGCAAGGTTTATGGAATGTCCTGGCAGGCATGCCCCGGCGCCATGTTCTATCGCCGCAGTCTTGCGAAAAAGTATCTCGGAACCGATGATCCAAAAGAAGTTCAGAAATATTTCACCGATCTTAACAAATTCCTTGAAACAGCTAAATTGCTCAAAGACGCATCAAACGGCTCATGCGTAGTAGTATCCAGCCGCGGCGATCTTTACAACCCCTTTGCCGGCGCGCGCCAGCAGCCGTGGGTAGTGAACGGAAAGCTCTATATCGATCCGGCAATGGAAGCGTTGATGGACATCAGCAAAACTCTTTATGACAACCGCTGGGAAGGCCGCGTCGGACAGTGGTCAGAGGGCTGGTTCGCAGGCATGAACGGCACCCTCAGGGACGATTCCGGAAACCTGCTTGAAGCTTTTGGTTACTTCCTCCCGACATGGGGTCTTCATTATGTGCTTAAAACCAACGCTCCGGATACAGCCGGCGACTGGGCAATGATCCCAGGTCCTGCTCCTTACCGCTGGGGCGGCACATGGATTGGCGCATGGAAAGATACAAAGAATGCAGCGGCAGTCAAGGAACTTATCCGCTATCTGACCACAGATGACGGCTTCCTTGAGGCTTATGCTCTTGCTACCGGAGATGTTGTCAGCAATATCAATGTAATGAATAAAATCAAAGACACATTCAGCGAGCCTTTCCTTGGCGGGCAGAATCACTATGCTGAATTTGCTGAAATGGCAAAATCTGTAGACGGGAAACTGGTACAGGGAACAGATCAGGCGGTTGAAGGCCTTTATCAGGAAGCTCTTACCGCTTTCGTAATGGGCGAGAAAACAAAAGCCCAGGCTCTTGCTGATTTCAGAGCTCAGGCAGAAATCCAGCTCGGACTTTAATCAACAGAGGTTGATTAAATGTAAATTTAACCTGCCCGGCGCCTGGAATTCAGGCGCCGGGCGTTTTTTTTTGGAGGATCGATGCAAAGAAAAGTAATTGGACATGAAGCAAGAACAAACCGTTGGGGTTATGTTTTTGTCGCCCCTTTTATAACTGCCTTCTTGGTATTCAATCTCTATCCTACGATAAACACATTCATGCTTGCTTTTTCCGATCTCAGGGGATTACGAAACGATTTCAATTTTGTTGGTCTTGAAAATTTTGCCAAATTGATTAAAGACCCTTATTTCTGGGGCGCCCTGCAAAATACATTTATTATCTGGACATTTAACTTTATCCCTCAGTTGGGGATGGCTTTGGTATTGGCAATCTGGCTTTCGGATGCACGGCTTAACCTTACAGGTAAAGGCCTGTTCCGGGCGATTATATATATGCCTAACCTGCTCACAGCCGCTTCAATAGCCCTGCTCTTCCGGAGTATTTTTGGATTCAACGGTCACGCAATAGCGCCTGCGAATCAATTTTTGCGATCTCTCGGAATTCAGGCGACAGTTATGGTTAACGGCGAAATGGTCAGAGAGGCTTTCAATTTTTTCCGCAGCGTATCATTCTCGCGCGGGCTGGTTTCCTTCATTCAATGGTGGATGTGGTACGGTCATACCCTGATCATGCTCATGGCGGGCATTACAAGTATTCCGGTCTCGCTGTACGAATCCGCGACAGTTGACGGCGCAAATAGCCGCCAGACAGCCTGGTATATTACATTGCCTCTGCTTCGCCCCATGATGCTCTACATTCTTGTTACTTCAATGATCGGCGGTATGCAGATGTTTGATATTCCATTCCTGCTTACCGATATGCGTGGAGGTCCCGATTTCAGGATACGAACAACGGCTGTTTATCAATTCAATATGGCCTTTCAGGGACGCAACGATTATGCATACGGCGCGGCAATTTCCATGGGAATTTTTATTATAACAATCGTTCTTGCATTGTTAATTTTCTTCTTCCTGCAGGATAGAAGCGAGCTTAAAAAAAATAAAGGGGGCAACGCATGAGTATAGGCAGAAGCGACACTCCCATTAAACGCTATTTTATTCATGGCCTGATGCTTTTTCTTGGATTATTGGCGGTCATTCCGATTTATGTAGTTTTAATTAATGCTACCCGCACTACAGAACAAATTAATACAGGGCTTTCAATTTTACCCGGCAATAACGCGTTTTGGTCATCAACCAGAGAAATAAATGTAGATTGGGCCCTGCCCGGTCAGGAAACCGGGAATATTTCAGAAGTGCCTGATGAAGGGACGGTAAGGTTTCTTGATCTTATAATGGGAACAACATTAAAGGAAGTGCAGAACAGAAAAACCAAACAGCCAGAGCTGATTGTTGTTAAAACACTGACAGAAAGCAGACAGCCGCGTATTGCCATTGTTAATTCGCAGGGCGAAACGCTTGCCTCGTATAATCTTACCAATAACGCCGTTATTTATGTGAAAAACGGAGAGAAGGTTAAAAGAGGCCATTTAGCCGTGAAATCCACAACACCGGCGAATGTTGTTCATAACTGGCGCGCTCTTACAGGACGCGGTTTCCAGATTTGGCAGGGTTTTTCCAACAGCGCTTTTATATCCATCTCCGCCACTGTTCTTAGTATTTATTTTTCTGCATTAACCGCGTATGGCCTCCATATTTACCGGTTCAGAGGCAGAATGTTAATCTGGGCGATTATTTTGGTTATCATGATGCTTCCGGGATCGCTTACATTCATTGGTTTCTACCAGTTTATGGCGCGTATTAAATTGACAGATACTTATTTGCCGTTAATACTTCCCGGTATAGCCGCCGCCGCCACTGTGTTGTTCATCAGGCAGTACATGGTCTCTATCCTCAGTAAAGACCTTATTGACGCCGCCAGAATTGACGGCGCCGGTGAATTCGTTACATTCAATGTAATTATTCTGCCGATGATTATTCCTGCGCTTGCGGCTCAGGCGATTTTTACCTTTGTCGGCTCATGGAATAACTTTCTTACTCCATTTGTTATTATTTCCACCCAAAGCAAATATACTCTGCCTATGTTAATTCAGGCGTTACGGGGAGATATTTACCGCACAGAGTTCGGGGGAATCTATCTTGGAATTGCCATTTCACTGGTACCAATCATTATTTTCTATTCATTCATGTCTCGCTTTATAATTTCCGGTCTTACCATGGGCGGTATAAAAGAATAGCGAACCTGTGATGTAACCCTGTTGGTTGCCTAAAAATAGCCTTCTGTCCGGGAGGCTATTTTTTTTGCGTTGTAATTCTGTTTTTCCACGGAAAATGTTTGAACTTCTTTAATCGTCCGGTTTTTATTAAATGGCTGATAACAAGAGCGGCGTCCTCTTCCGACCAGCGTACCGTTTCACTTGCCGCCAAAACCGAAGCGGCTTCTTCCGGCGTAAAACGCCTTTTGCATTTTTTAAAAAAATTCCAAATGGAAGACGCTTCCCGCAGTTCGCCGCCGGCTGTATTTTCACAGACATCGCAGCAATTTTTTTCGGGAACCTCGCCGTCAGCGTTATAGTCCAGCATTTTAATCAGCGAATGTCTTCTGCAGCGTTCAATGTCCCTTGCGTACCGCAATAACGCCAGTACTCTTGTCCTGTCCGCTTCGGTTTTGGCTCTTTTAAGCGTCCTTTCATCATCCGGCCCCCACAGAAGAATTGCCTGCGATTGTTCTCCGTCCCGGCCGGCTCTGCCCGATTCCTGCAAATACGCCTCTACGGAAGGAGCGCAGTCCCTGTGTATTACCGTTCTTACGTCGGCCTTGTCAACTCCCATTCCGTACGCGCACGTTGCGCATAACACAGCTTCCCTGTTGTTGATGAACCATTTTTCCGTGTTTGTTTTTTCTTCCCTGCTTAAACCCGCGTGGTAAAAACGCACTTCGCCGCTCCAGTTAAATCCCATGCAGGCGAATTCATTGCGCAGGTAGCGTGATAGTTTTTCGGTTCCCGGACGCGAGGAGCAAAATACAATGGCGGGACGTTTGTTTTTTACCAGCAGATCGCGCACCGCCAAATCGCGGCTGATGCAGCCTTTGGCAGAATAACAGATATTGGGCCTGTCCGGGTTTCCAACTATCTGACGCGCTTCCAAATCGCCGAAAACGTACTTCCGTATTTTTTCAAGCACCGGAGCGCTGGCTGTGGCGGTAAAAGCGGTTACAAGCGGCGGATTTAATGATTTTACAATAGCGCCGATTTCCAGGTAGTCTGGCCTGAAACTTTCTCCCCATTCGCTTACGCAATGCGCTTCGTCAATTACGGCGTGAATCACTTTGATTTTTTCCAAACGGGCTTTTACCTGCGCTGTAAGCAGAACCTCCGGATTCGCGATTATAAATTTGCTCTGTCCGCTTTCCAGTTTTCTCCAGATTTCATCCCGCTCTTCCTTGCCTTGTCCTCCCCTGATTATTACCGGATCAAAACGGCGTTCATTCAGCCGGCGCTCCTGATCCGCCATCAGGGATAAAATTGGATAAATAACCAGCGTTAGTCCTTCCATCAACATTGCCGGTAGTTGAAAGCAAAGGGATTTTCCCGCTCCGGTAGGAAGAATAACGATCTGCCTGCCTGACAATTCTCTGTCAGAAAGATACTCTTCCGCGTTTTTTTCCGGCGGCGTTTCTTCATGCTGCGCCGTTTCTTCCGGCCAGTTCAGGCGAATCCCCGCCGCCTGGGCGGCTTCCAGTATGTTTGTCATCACAAGCCTTTGATACGGGAATAGATAAGAAAGCCCAAAAAGGCTTTTTACCGCGGCGCTCAGCGGGTCGGGTGTTTCATCACGCGGCTGCGGGATTGAAAATTCATGAAAAGTGTTGTTAATCATAACTGCCTCCAGCCTATATATAGGATCGAAGGCGTCATTTCGCTTTGGTTTAAATGAAAAGAAAAAACCTGACCGAGTTCCCCACTAATATCAGGCTTCTTCCAGCCCTAGTTCATCATTTGAATCGCTTTCAATTTCTTCGGGCACAGCTTCAGGTTCAGGTTTTTGTTTTTTTACTTTTTCTTTTTTTACTTTGGGACGATGGTAACTTCTGGCCGTATAAAAAACTATATTTAAATAAAGGATTATGCCAATTGTAACGGCAATTACCTGCCATGATGTGATTACCTGTTTCAGCATTTCAATAATTTCAACAGAAAACATTTTATTAATTATCGACAATATACGCCAGGATCAAAACAGCAAAATGTTTCAGGCTTTGCATTGATGCGGCAAATCTTGTACAATTGAACAATGAATTCAATTATCAATATTTTAAAAACAAGGGGTTTTGTCTCCCAATGCACTGATATCGAAGGTCTGTCGAAGTTGATGGATGACGGGCCGGTTACTTTCTACGAAGGGACAGATCCTACAGGCAAAAGTCTGCATATTGGACATATGGTTCCCTATTTTGCCTTTCGCCATATGCGGCAGGCAGGTCATAAGGGCATTGCATTACTTGGAACCGGTACCGCGCGGATTGGCGATCCTTCAGGGAGAGATTGTGTCAGGAAGATGCTCAGCTACGAACAGTTAGATGAAAATACCGAAGCTATCCGTTGTCAGCTTGACCGTTTTGTCGGTTTTGATGATAAAAACGCATGGACGGCCAATAATAAAGACTGGCTCGCTTCCCTTAATTACATTGATTTTTTAAGGGAGATTGGCAGCCACTTTTCCGTGAACAGGATGCTGAGTTTCGAAGCTTACAAAACGCGGCTGGAAACCGGCCTTTCCTTTATCGAATTTAACTATCAGCTTCTTCAAAGTTATGACTTTTTGGAACTTTACCGACGTTACGGCTGCCGTTTACAGATTGGCGGCGACGATCAATGGGGTAATATTGTCGCCGGTGCGGAATTGATCCGCCGCATTGAGGGAGTTGAGGTTTTCGGCCTTACTTTCCCGCTTGTTACTACCTCTGACGGTAAGAAAATGGGTAAAACTGTAAAAGGTGCTCTTTTCCTGGACCCCCTACTCACAACGCCTTATGAATTTTTTCAGTATTGGCGCAATGTGCAGGATCAGGATATTCTTCGTTTCCTGTTAATGTTCACTTTTCTGCCTGTTGACGAGTGCAATTCGTTATGTGAAGCGGGGAAAAACCCCAATGAGGCAAAAGAACGCCTTGCATGGGAAGTAACCTCGCTTATTCACGGCAAAGATGAGGCTGATAAAGCCATGTCCGGGGCAAAGGCGGCGTTCTCCGGCTCCGGTGATAAGTCTGAAATGCCATGCGCGGAGTTGCCTCTTTCACGTTTCCAGGCAGGCTATAATATTGCCGATCTCTTTTTTGACGCAGGCCTGGCCGCCACAAAAAGCGAAAGCAGGCGCCTTGTTCAGCAGGGCGGGGCTTTTGTTTCATCTCCGCAAGACGGCGAGCTTTCCGTTATTAACGACCATTTGGCGCTTATCGGAACAGACAGACTGAATATAAAAGGCGAACTGATTCTGCGCGCCGGAAAAAAACGTTTTTTGCTAATTTTAACAAAATAACAGGAATTTTCAGGAAAATTATGATATTTATTTTGACAAAATATTAAAATGTGTATATAATAACTGAAAAATTGTAAGGAGAGTATATGTTACAATTTAGCGACTATGTTTCGAATCTTCCAGATCTTCCATATAGTAATTTCGTTAATATGATTGAAACTGTATCACGGGATTATGCTCAAAAAGACGCCATTTTGTATCGTTCGGGGAAGAATAGGGAGTTTACCCGGTGGAGTCACTCAAGATACGGCGAAGAGTGCCGTAAAATAGCGCGCGGACTGCTTGCCGCCGGCCTTGTAAAGGGAGATCGCGTTGTGCTTTGGGCGGAAAATCGTCCGGAATGGATGGCAGTCTGGATGGGAAGTGTAATAGCTGGTCTTTGCATAGTGCCTGTGGATTTTCTTGTTACTGAACAGGAATGCGTCAATATAATAGACATTACAAGAGCCAAGGCATTTTTCTATTCCGGCAGGAAAAAAGATTTTGCGGCTTCATTGGCCTCGAGAGGGATTTCGCTGCCTGTTTCGGTATGTATCAGCCCTGATACTGATGATTCCAGTCAGTCTGCTGAATTCAGCCGTTTTGGAATGAACGCTGGCAGTCAGCAACTGCCTCCGGCTGACAGCATCTCACCTGATGATCCTGCTTCAATTGTTTTTACTTCCGGAACAACAGGTTTTGCCAAGGGCGTTACTTTATCCCATAAAAATATTATTTCCAATACCAGCGCCGCAATCCGCATGCTGACTCCCAATAAAGAGGATATTTTTATCGCTGTTCTGCCTCTGCATCATACATATCCTACAACCTGTACATTTATGGCGCCAATCTCTTTAGGCATTACGGTTGTTATTTCCGAAAAAATTGTCGGGAAAGTAGTTATTGATGATATTAAAGACGCCGGAGTAACATTCCTGATAGCCGTTCCGCTGCTTTTTGACAAAGTTATGGCAGCCATTAACAGCGGCTACCAGAAACTTCCCGCAATCCTCCGCGGACCCTTAAATGTGCTGCGAAAAATCGCGCTGGCAAAATCAAATAAGGGTGATTTTGAATTTGGCCAAAAGGTATTCAGGTTTATCCGCAAAAAAGCAAACCTTCAGTCGCTCAAAATAATGGTTGCAGGCGGCGGCCCTTTAAATCCCAATACAGCTGATTTCTTTGATTCTCTCGGCTTTAATATTGTTCACGGGTACGGAATGAGTGAAAATTCCCCTCTTATCACTGTTAACACTCCGCGCTGCAAGCGTAATGTGTCAGTCGGGCTTCCGGTATGTTACACGGATGTAAAAATTCTGGATCCAGGACCTGATGGTATTGGAGAAATTGCATGCAAATCGCCGTCCATAATGATTGGCTATTTTGAAAATGATGAAGCCACAAAAGAAGTTATTGATCAGGACGGTTATCTGCATACAGGCGATTTGGGCTACCGTGACGATGACGGTTTTGTTTACATCAAGGGAAGAAAGAAAAACCTGATTGTCGGCTCCGGCGGCAAAAATATCTATCCTGAAGAAGTAGAAGCCAATTTTAATGCATCGCGCGTTATCGGCGAAGTTCTTGTTGTAGGCAGAAAGGAACCTTCTTACGGCGGTGAAATAATTTACGCGGTTGCGGTTCCCAATTACGATTTGATTAAAGAAGACTATCCCGGCAGGGAAAGCGATGATTTCTTTATTAAAGATCTTGTTAAAAAAGAGATAGAAGAGGTTAATCGTACGCTGCCTGTTTATAAAAAAATCAGCGACTTTACAATACGCAAGGAACCGTTTGAAAAAAACGCGCAGCAAAAAATCAGGCGCTTTATGTATACAGCCCAGTATGATAATTCCTGAATTCTTATTTTGGAAACAGTCTAAAACCGAGTTTAATAATTATTCCTGTGGATTTTGGGTATTCATCCGTATCAATTATCGAATACGAATGAGATTCCCCGCTATTGGCCGGTTCGTTAGTATTTGAAAAGTACGAGATAACAGTTCCCGCTTCAAAGTAAAAAGAAAAAGGAGTTTTTTTGAGCGTCCATTCGCCGCCTAGTTTAATTATATGCATCCATTGGTACGCACCGTCGTGCAGGAAGAACCGTTTTAAAACAGGATTTGAATCCCTGTTGCTTGGGTCAAGCTCGGATCGTAAATTACTCCCGTCTACAGCGCCGGAGCCAAAGTCCGCGCCGCGCCTGATCATCTGATACTGCAGCCGGGTTGATAAATTTTTAAACGGCATTGTTTCAAATTTTACCAGTACCTCATCCGAATTTGGCGGAAGATAATAACCTATAGACACTCCGTTATTTACATAAGCGGTTTCCATCATGGTATCTCCGTACCAGGGATTGACGCCGCGGTTATGCGTATAACAATAGGGATTAATCTTTGTATAGCTTAGTTTTAATGATGAAAATGACAATACCGGCATATAAAACGTCATTCCTGCCTGCAGCGCAAGCATTTGACGGTCAAGCGTCAGCAGATCGGACAGTAAATTCATTTCGTCAATAAAGACCGAAAACCATATATTACCAAATCCCGGATACTGTAATTTTAAATTTGCGCTTAACGCCATGTTGTCAAAATCACCGAGGTTATTCTGATAAAAGAAACTGTTTGTTATCGGCGAAATATATCCCAGTTCAAAGCGTTTTGGATATACAACCGCGTCCATAAAATCAAAATATATATAATTTTTAAACCTGAACTGCATCATTGTAACAGAAAAAGCGTTTTGGAATGTGCTTGAGGAATCTTTTATTCCATAGATGTTGTTGTATTCCAGTATTCCTGATAAAGAGGCAAAACTAAACCACGGGACAGGATTAAATTCCGATTCAATACCGATAAAAGGACGCGCCGTTTTATTAAAGGCAAGACTGCTTCCGGACGGCACCGAACCCCATTCCCGCTGCAGCCGCCCAAGGCGCATCAATAATTTATTATCCAGAAAAGACGCGTTCATTTCAGATAACAAATTATAACCGCCCGCAAGATCGTTCGGCCATTTCTCAAAGGCAGACAGTTTTTCCATAAAATATACAGAACCGTCCCACTGTTTTTCGTATGTATAGGGAAAATGTGTCAAAGGTTCGCTGTAAATATCAAATGCATCGTTCTGGCAATTTTCGTTATTGAAATTTTCATAATAGGGATAATATTCACCGTGATTTTTTCTTGGAGCCCGCATAAGGCCGCCGCTGATATTAAAATCATAGGAAATATAATTCCCCAAATCGCCTTTCAGATAAATGCCAGGCCATATTTCCATTCCGAAACAGGTGTCATCTTTAAGGTATATCCCTGACGAGCCTTCCGCTTCCATAGTTACGCCCGCTTTTAACGATAATGGAATTCCATCCTTGCCCATTGCCGTTTCGCCGTAATAAAAGCCTTTTTTCCAGTCTATGCCGGTTTTGGGTTTTGAATATTTATTAAGGTACTGTTCAAGGATTTCGCGTTCTGTGACTGAGATTTTTTTTGCGTCTTTCAGGTTTAAAATTTCATTTATTGCGGAAACCACAACATCCTGCGTATATGGCCTTACACCTGACAGCGGAGCGCACAATCCCCTTGTTTCCGCTTGTTCAAGAATTGAATATATTTGATTATCAACATGGACAGAGGTATGAGTCTGCGCGAAAGCGCCGGACAGCGAAAATAAAAACATACAGCAGCATAAAAGTATTTTTAAAATTTTCATAAATATCTCCATTTATATTCATAAGCCTGTCTGTAAAACTTTTATGCTAAAATCTCATCTCTGCTGGTTATGACCTTGCTGATTAAACCATAATTGACAGCCTCTGTGGCGCTCATCCAGTAATCGCGGTCTGTGTCTTTTTCCACCTGCTCAAACCGGATACCTGTTTCATCTGAAATCAGGCGATTGATCTTCCAGCGCAGTTTTTCCAGTTCTTTCGCGTGTATCTCTATATCCGTTGCTACTCCGCGTATTCCGGACAGCGGCTGGTGAATCAGGTAATGGCTGTTTGGCAGTCCTATCCGGCGCTTTTTAGGGGCCGCAAGCTGAATGATGGCCGCCGCGCTTGCTACAAGGCCCATGCCGACAGTCCAGACTTCCGGTTTTATAAAACGAATCATATCGAATATCGCGTATCCGGCATCGGCGTCTCCGCCGGGGGAATCGATAAAAATTCGGATAGGTTCAACGCTCATGTCTTCCATCAAGAGCAGCTGGCGTATTGTCTTTTCCGCCAGTTCTTTATTTATTTCTCCGGAAATTAAAACTGTCCGTGTTTTCAGCATCCTGCCGGCAAGCGGATCCAAAGGGGATGTTTTATTTTCCTGTTCATCATCATCTTCGTATTCAGTTATTTTGGGATTCATTGTTCAGCCTCCATATATTAAATAATATAGATTTTTTACTCTGAAAGCAACTGCGCGAAAATAACGCCGCGCGCAGTAATGCCTATTTGTTCATATATATCCGCGGCACCCTTTTGCTGATATTGCAGGTTATCTCATAGGGAATGGTATTGGCCGCTTCCGCCAGCGCAGACGCGTCATGACTGCTGCCGAAAATCTCCGCTTCGTCCCACCGGCGGACTGTCGTATTTATTCCCAGGTTTACAAAGCACTGATCCATGCAGATACGCCCTACAAGCGGGTAGGCATTGCCGCCAATTATCGCCTGCCACTTGCCGCTTACAATACGCGGAAGCCCGTCTGCGTAACCTGCCGGAAGGATTGCGATATTTGTGTCTTCTTCGGCGGTCCATATTCTGCCATACGATACCGATTCGCCCTTTTTTATTTTCTTTATCATAACCACTGTGCTTTTAAGTTCCATAACCGGTTCTACCGTAAGCGGCTCGTACGGAAAATTGGAATTTTCGTTTTCCTGCGCGGCTTTATATCCATAAAGCAGGATTCCCGGCCTTACCATATCGAACCATGAATCAGGATGCAGGATTACCGCGCCGGAATTGGCGGCATGAACAATGCCTGGGTCAATGCCGGCGGTTCTTATCGCGTTAACTGCATCTCTGAAACAGGTCAATTGCGTTCTTGTGCAGGCAATATCTTTCAAATCGGTTGAATCGGCGGCTGCAAGATGCGTAGCTGTTCCTGTCAACTCAAGAAATGTACATTTTGTTATTTGCCCTGCCAGAGCGGCAGCCTCTTCCGCCCGGCAGCCAGTTCGGCACATCCCGGTATCAATTTTCAGATGAACAGGAAGCCTGGTTTTTAACAATACAGCTTGCTCATTTAAAGCGTTAACAAACCATGAATCTGACACAAATGGGGTAAGGGAAGCCTTGAATATTTCCGGAATTTCCTGCGGATCCGGCTGGGACATAAGCAGTATTGGGATGTTAATTCCCCCTTTCCTGAGTTCAATCCCCTCATCAACGGTTGCCACTCCCAGGCAAAAAGCCCCCGCTTCCTCGCTTATTTTGGCTATTTGAAGCGCGCCATGACCATAACCATCGGCTTTTACCGGCACGCAAACGCGTTTTTCTTTCCCAATTCGCGCTTTTACCGCGTTAAAATTCCTTAAAAAACGGTCAAGATGAATAAAAACCGATGTTCTCATGTGTAAATAATAACAAAAAATACCCGCCAGATATAGTAAAAAGTAATATATTTTCATTGCTTACTTGGTAATTTTGTTATAGAATCAAGATGGATATGTGTGCCCAAAAAGTCAAAAGAGCCGTTTTTCCCTCTTTTTTACTTCCTGTTATATTATTTATAGGCGGCTGCGGGGCAATAGATACTTTTTTTACTTCTTCCGGAACATACAGTGTAAACGCTCGGTCCAATGGTCTTAATCTGGATGAATTATCAATCATTTCTTCGAATGACAGTGTCATACCTTTTTTTGAATCCTCTGTTTCCGGAGATCCTGATATTACAGCCTTGATTGTTTATTTAAAAGACCAAAGAGGAGATATTGCCGGCTGGAAAGTAAAATATGTTCTTGAAACTGGCAATGTAACAAACAGTAATTCCAGTCAGGATGAGTTGACAGAAGATCAGGACAGCGCAGACACGCCGGATGCGGAAAATCCGGCAGACACATCGAATCAATCAGCCGCAACGAATCCGGCAAGTACAGCTAATCAAACTGGCGCAACTGGTACGGCGAACACATCAGCTAACACGGCAAATCAA
>JAIRQN010000102.1 GCA_031256445.1 Treponema sp.
TCAGATTGCGGATCTGAAGGTCGCACGTTCGAATCGTGTCAGCTTCATCAAGAATGAAAAAACGATTGTCATTGACAATTATTCTTTACTTAATGTTCGTCTTGCTGGCGGCATGCGTGACATCAGCTAACATACTGAACAAACCGGAAAGAGTCGAAGTTTATAAAAAAATAACTGAACGTAATCCCATAATGACGCATACATTCGGAGCGGATCCGTGCGCTCTTGTATATGACGGACGCGTTTATATTTACATGACAGGCGACACTCTGGAATATGATAATAAGCTGGAAATAAAAAACAACTCTTACAGCACAATTACTGAGCTTCGGGTCGCGTCCAGCGCCGATTTGGCAAACTGGGTATATCACGAACCGATAGATGTCGCGGGATCGAATGGGATTGCAGATTGGGCAGGCCGTTCATGGGCGCCTACAATAACTTACAGGAAAATTGACGGTCAGGATACATTTTTTCTGTATTTTTCGAATAACGCAAACGGCGTTGGCGTTTTAACTTCTGCTTCGCCGCTTGGCCCGTGGACAGACCCATTGGGGAAAGCGCTTGTATCAAGACAAACGCCAAACTGTTCAGGAGTACCCTGGATGTTTGATCCGGCAGTATTTATTGATGATGACGGGAAGGCGTATCTGTATTTTGGAGGTGGCATTCCTGACGGGAATACGGAATATCCAGGTTCGGCGCGTGTAGTAGAACTGGGAAGCGACATGATCTCCCTGGCAGGAGAACCGGTAAAAATTGACGTGCCATTCTTCTTTGAAGCTATGGTAATGAGAAAGATAAACGATAACTACATCCTAACGTATTGCACAAACTGGAATGTTACAGAAGAAGCCAGAAGCAGGCTGGGCATTAATAACGCTGTTATAGCCGCGATGTCGGGTAACAATCCGATGGGACCGTTCACTCTTGACGGAACAATTCTGCGAAACCCGGGCACATATTTTGGCGTCTGGGGCAACAATCACCACGATTTATTTGAATTCAATGGGCAATGGTATATAGCGTACCACTCACAGATACTGGAAGAAGCGATGGACATTGAACGCAAAGGTTATCGCGTAACGCACATAGATTCCATAAATGTTAAAAACGGGAAATTTGAATCCGCTGCAGGAACAAAAAAAGGAGTCGAACAGGTTGGCAGACTTAACCCCTATATATGGCAACAGGGAGCGACAAGCGCGGTCGCGGCGGAAATGACATTTGGCAGTTTTTCATTGCCTGCTTCACAGGAAAAAACAGAATATTCTTCAGCCAGAAAAAACGGCTCATGGCTGGGCGTTATTGGCGCGGATTTTGGAAGCAAAGGCGCAAAGAGCATTACCGTCAATGCCCGCGGACAAACAGGAAAATGCGCCGCGGAAATCAGACTCGGTTCACCTGACGGCGAAACTATTGGCGCGATAAAAATCAATAACGCGGCTTTTAAAAACTACACAGTAAAATTAAAAAAACCGGTCACCGGTACACAGGATATATTCTTTATGTTCGACAGCGGCTTTGTCCTTGGCGGATGGCAATTCTGCGAATAGCTCCCATAAAATAAACAAATTCCAGTAAACAGCTTCCAATTGACACAAACTGCTTCAAAAGTTACAGTGTAAGAAGCTCTTCAGGAGAGATGCGAGAGCGGTTGAATCGGGCGGTCTCGAAAACCGTTGAGCCCTCAGGGGTTCCGAGGGTTCGAATCCCTCTCTCTCCGAAACCCTCTCTCTCCGATCAATTATTAAACACTAGAGTTGTTCGATAACTTCAGTTATTAAACAACTTCCTTATAAAAATGCATTTTTGCAAGGCTTTAGCCTGAAAAAATGCAGGACTTGTGAGACAACTAACCGAGTTGTCGAACAAGCCCACTAAAGAATTTCAATACATAAAAGACATAATAACAAGCCAGTAATTGAGGGATTCGAAACGAAGCCGTAGCGCATGGGGCTGACCGAAGAAGTTTTCCAACTTTTCGGACACCGCCATTTGGACAATAATGTTAATCAAAAAAAAGAATAATCTGC
This sequence comes from Treponema sp., assembly GCA_031256445.1. Lineage (GTDB taxonomy): Bacteria > Spirochaetota > Spirochaetia > Treponematales > Breznakiellaceae > WQXQ01. Next base: position 2,037 of record JAIRQN010000102.1, read on the forward strand.
TATTCTTAATGTCATGGAGAATTATTATGAAGAAAATTAACAAGTTTTTACTGCCAGTTGTTACCGCGTTTTTGATCACAGCGCCATTTGCCGTCGCGCAAACTACCCCTTCAGGCATTCAAATTTCTGAACTGGAACCGTTTGTGGACAGCTACGTTTCAAAATATATTGGCGTCAAAACAACAGGAGCTTCAATTGCGGTATTAAAAGACGGTGAGGTTATGCTTAACAAAGCATACGGTTACGCGATACAGGACGAAATTGCCGCTGAAGCGGATTCAGTTTTTGAGTGGGGTTCAGCTACAAAGCTGCTTGTGTGGACAAGCGTAATGCAGCTCGCCGAACAGGGAAGGCTCGATCTGAACAGGGATATCCGCGAATACCTCCCCGATAGCTTTCTAAAGAAACTAAAATATGAAACGCCGGTAACAATGTACAACCTGATGCACCATAACGCGGGATGGGAAGATCGTATTGTGGAGATTTTTTATAAATACGCGAAAGATGTTCCCGGTTTGGAAAAATGCCTGCTTGCGTATGAACCAGCGCAGATCTATCCGCCTGGAACTATCGTTGCCTATTCAAATTTCGCAGTAGCGACAGCGGGATACATAGTGCAGCGGATTACAGGGCGGTCTTTTTATGAATATGTATGGGAAAATATTTTTGAACCTCTTGGCATGAAGGACACTTCCATTCATCCGCTTCAGACTGACAATCCTTCGGTCGCGGAAAAACGAAATTATATTAAAGGCTATAACCCCGGTAAAGAAAGACCGGTTCTTTCTCCGTCACAGCGAATCTACATTGGATTGTATCCGGCAGGAAGCGTAATTGGAACAGCGCGTGACGCGCTAAAATTTTTATCAGCGCTCATGCCGGCGGACGGAGAAACCAGCGTCCTTTTTAAAGACAATAAAACCTTGAACGAAATGCTTTCAAGAAGTTATTCCTTCAGGGAAGACTTCCCCGGTATCGCGCACGGTTTCTTTGAATACAATCACGCAGTAAGAACTCTTGGACACGGCGGGAACACCGCGGCCTTTTCAGCGCAATTTACCATTGCTCCTTCTGAACGCTTCGCTCTTGTGGTTATGACAAATCAGGCAGGCGAAACGTCTTTGTGCTTCGGACTTACAAAGGAACTTTTCGGCGGGAATAAAACCGCGGGAAAATCAGAATTATTTCCCGACGCAGGTGATTTCGCGGGCGCATATATCATGGCAAGAAAAGCCGCAAACGGTTTCACAAATCTGATAATGTCAGTATCGATGATGATGCCGGTTAAGGTGATCGATAAAAACACGATAAATATAGCGGGAGCCAAATTTATACAGATAAACCCGTATATTTTCAAAAACACGGGCGGTAATCCATTATTGGATATTGTCGATTTACTTTGCTTTGAACAAAAAGACGGTAAGGTTATCCGCGCTTCAATCGGATATTTTGATTTACTGCCAGTCAGCGCCTGCAAAGCCATAATTATATACGTCAGTATAATTCTTCTTGCGTTATGCGTAATGTATGTCATTGCGGCAATTATCATTTCGATTATCGGCGCTGTCAGGAACAGGAAAAAAGGCGCGCCTTTGAACAGCGTAAAGAAACTGAATATCGCGCTTTACTGTTCAGCCGCGGCGGCGGTAATTAATAATACAATACTGACAGTCAGGGTAATGAACTATTCAACTTATTCATCGCTGTCTATTCATTTTGTTATTAATATTTTGTACGCGGTTTTTGCGCCTGTGTGTATCGGTTTTATGGCGGTAAATTGGAAAAAAGAACCGTCAAGAGCAGGCAAAGTATTTAACATTTTTACCATGTCATTTTCTTTGGCATTGGCAGTTATTTTAATTGCCTGGGAGTTCTGGCGTTAATTGGAGTCTGTCTATAATGCAGAACATGCCCATACATACCGCTCTTGAAATGATTCCCCAACTGTGATATGTTATATCCGGTATCGGGAGAGATGACCGAGCGGCCGAAGGTGTACGATTGGAAGTCGTATGTACCCGGAAGGGTACCGAGGGTTCAAATCCCTCTCTCTCCGGGAATAGCGATAAAATGAGCGTTAAACGGAAATTGAGGACTGGAACCCCAAATCCCTCTCTTTCCGTCAGGAGGTTTTCATGGAAGATCAGGTAAAAGCGGCGCTGGAAAATGTCAGGCCTTCATTACAGGCAGACGGCGGAGATGTTGAATTTGTTTCTGTAGATAACGGGGGAGTTGTATCGGTAAAACTTACCGGAGCCTGCGGACACTGCCCGATGTCCCAGATGACTTTAAAAATGGGAATTGAAAATTACCTCAAAAAGGAAGTACCACAGGTCACATCTGTTGTCGGGGTATAAAAAAAGCAAACCAAATCAGAACGCCTTGCCGCAAGAAAACTTGTTTCCGGGAAGTTTACTTCAAGGGAGCTTGCTTCCAGTTAACCGCCGAGACATGGACGAGCGCGGGTGGGAAGAATGTGATTTTATTTTTATTTCCGGCGATGCATATGTAGACCACAGTTCATTCGCGGCGGCGCTTATTTGCCGTGTTTTGGAAGATAATGGTTACCGCGCAGGAATAATCCCTCAGCCGGACTGGAAAAAAACATCATCATTTACTGTTCTTGGACGTCCGCGCCTTGGGTTTCTTGTCGGTGCTGGCAACATGGACTCCATGGTGGCGCATTACACCGCCGCCAAACGCATACGTTCCGATGACGCGTATTCTCCGGAAGGAAAAAACGGAATGCGTCCGGATCGCGCCACGCTTGTTTATGTCGAGGGAATCAGGCGGGCTTTTAAAGACGCGGCGTTCCATTCAATGAAACCTTTCACGCAGAAAGAACCCGCTGTGATCATTGGGGGAATTGAAGCAAGCCTGCGCCGCTTCGCGCACTACGATTACTGGTCAGATACGGTACGACGCTCAATTTTACTGGATTCAAAAGCGGACATTCTTGTTTATGGAATGGGCGAAAAGCCAATACTGGAAATAGCGCGCAGGCTTGCTTCCGGTGAAACCATTGGCAGCATACGCGATGCGCGCGGAACCTGCGTCCGCGTTCACGGAAAAGCCGAAGATGTATTCGGCGATGAATGGAAAGACGCTGTCTTTCTGCCAAATTACAAAACGGTAAAAGAAAAAGATGACGCTTCGTTACGCGCATACGCCGAACATTTCATGATTCAAAAACAAAACGCGGACCCATTGAGCGCAAAACCGCTGGCGGAAGAAAATGACGGGGATCGCTGGGTTATACAGAATCCCCCTGCTCTGCCCCTTTCTACAGAAGAGATGGATCGGATTTACGAACTGCCTTTTACGCGCAGAGCCCACCCGATGTACGAAGCGCAGGGAGGCGTTCCGGCCCTTAAGGAGGTTTCTTTTTCGCTGGTTTCAGGCCGGGGATGTTTCGGGGGATGTTCTTTCTGTGCGCTTAATTTTCATCAGGGACGCGCCGTTACAGGCCGCAGCAAAGAAAGCCTGTTACGCGAAGCGAGAAAAATGACAGCGCAAATAAAAAGAGAAGAATTCTGCCGCGAAGGCATACGAAGGAACGCAAAGGGAAGCGGAGAATTTAAAGGGTACATTCACGATGTAGGCGGACCGACCGCGAACTTTTTCCGTCCCGCATGCGAAAAACAAAAGCGCGGAGGATTCTGCGCACAGCGCGATTGCCTGTACCCCTCTCCGTGTCCAAAGCTGAAAGCGGATCACGGCGAGTACTTAAAAACGTTAAAAGCTCTGAGGGAAATACCCGGCATTAAAAAAGTATTTATCCGCTCAGGCATCCGCTTCGATTATATTCAATACGATAAAAAACACGGAAGCGAATTTCTGGAAACATTGTGCGCTCATCATGTGAGCGGCCAGCTAAAAACAGCTCCCGAGCATATCAGCGCCAATGTTCTGGAAGCGATGGGGAAATACTCCGGCGCATCCGGCAGGTGCGGTTACGAGCAATTCAGAAAAGATTTTACCGCTGTGAACAAGCGGCTTGGATTAAAACAATACCTGTTACCGTATTTTATCAGCGCTCACCCCGGAGCGGGAATGAAGGAAGCGCAGGAGCTTTCCCGGTATTTAAAAAAAACCGGCTTTACGCCGGAACAAACGCAGGATTTTTATCCCACTCCGGGAACCATGTCCACAGTAATGTACTACACAGGGCTTGACCCGCGAAACATGAAACCGATATATATTGCAAGAGGAGAAAAAGAACGGCGTATGCAGCGTGCGCTGATTAGCGTACGCTGATTAAAAAGTGAATTGGACTTGTTCGACAACTCTGTCAGTTCTCATTCTGTTTGAAATACTCCTTCCAAACGAGTTCAATTCCGGCAAGACCCTCTTCACGATTCAACTGGTTTTTCAGGTAAGTCCCCCATTTTAAATTATCGCAGAAAAAACCGAAAAAGCGCTTTGCACGCGAAACATGGAATTCAACAGGCTGATATTTCGTTAAAAGCTCAATAAAACGCAGTCCAGTCTCTTCCAAATTGGGAATGTATCTCCCCCCTCTCTCTCTTGCTTCAGCGAAAATCCACGGCTGACGCACCGCCGCCCTGCCGGCCATTACCGCGTCACAGGGGCCGCCGGCGCGGCGTATCAGCTCCTGGGCATTGGCTATGTCCCCGTTTCCGGCTACGGGGATTTTCAATTCTTGTCTTAAAGCGCCGACATACTCCCATCGGGCAAGACGCTTGAATTTTTCAGTTACCGTTCTGGGATGTAAAGTAATCAGCTCTGTGCCTTCTGCTTCCAAACGGCGGCAGAACTTTACCAGATACTCAAAATCGTCTTTAAAGCCAATTCGCAGTTTAACGCTAAGACGCCGCTTCACCAACGGCCTTATTTGAGATATGAGCTCCCCGGCGCGGTCAACAGAGGCCATCCAGGCGGCTCCAGAGCCTGTTTTTCGGATTAAAGGAGCGCTACACCCCATATTTATATCGATTCCGGCGCATTCCAGTCTGTCCAAAAAAGCCGCAGCCCGGGAAATTTGCCCGGAATCGGAACCGACAAGCTGAAAAACGCACTTTTCCGGTTTTGGACCAGCGTCAATGTACCATTTTTCGAAAGGTCCGCCCGCAAAAAGGGCTGTGGCGCTTATCATTTCAGTAAAATAGCTGTCACACCCGCCAAAATCTTCAATTAGTTCCCTTAAAGCCCTGTGACTTAACTCGGCCATTGGGGCTAAAAAATAAGACACTTTCATAAATATTCCTCAAAATATGTCGAAATTTGCTATAATAACCATTTACCAATCAATTAAAATGTTGTATAATTACCAATATTATTTGTAAGAAATTCAACATAAATATTGTTGAATATGCTATACTTGACTTTGATGAAATTATAGCATACAGTATATGAAGAGGAGTGTACCGGATGATAGCAAAGAGTGATATGCCCAATATCAATGAGAAAGCCGCTGAAGGAATTAAGCCGGAGGGTGTACCATACCGGGTCTTAGTCGTTGATGACTCGATGTTTATAGCGAAACAACTTGGTCAGATTTTTACATCCGAAGGTTTTGATGTAGCGGATACTGCCGCTGACGGAGCCCAGGGAGTAGAAAAGTACAAAGCTCAGCATCCAAACATTGATCTGGTTACCCTGGATATTACCATGCCGGTAATGGATGGCGTTTCCGCTCTGGAGAAGATCCTGGAATTTGACAAACAAGCGAACGTAATTATGGTCAGCGCGTTGGGCAAGGAGGACGTTGTAAAGAAGTGCCTCCTGATGGGAGCTAAAAGCTACATTGTAAAGCCGCTTGACAGAAAGAAAGTTCTGGAAAGGGTTGTTTCCGTTTTAAAACGGTAAGAACATTAGTTTTTATTGTTAATTTAACTCTCTCAAAATCAGTAAAGGTGTATTGGATGCCCGCCGGTTTTTATCGTGCGGGTTTTTTTATTTTAATTCTCAGGTAAAAAAATTGTGAACGATAAAAAATCAATTTGTCTTTTTAATGGAACTGTCATTACAGGATTTTCCATAATTGAACAATGCGCGGTAATGATAGAAGACGGATTTATATCCGATGTCTTTTCGCAGAAACGCCTTAAACAGCGTCAGTTTGACAAGGATACCCGTTTTATAGATGCTGAGGGCGCGTATATATCTCCTGGTTTTATAGATACGCATATTCACGGGATCGGCGGGTACGGAACCGAAGACGCCGGGTACGGAGAAGCAAAAGGAACTGAATCCATTCTCGCAATGTCGCAGTTGCTTGCAGAGCGCGGGGTCACAGCTTTTAATCCAACTCTGTATCCTTCACAGCCTGAGCATATGCTTAAGGCAGTCAGCGAAATTGCCGCGGCAATTGGAAAGGAAACAGGCGCGCGAATTATGGGATTGCATCTTGAAGGGCCTTTTATTTCACCGCTGCGATTGGGCGTGCAAAAGCCGGATACCGTCCAGCCTGTCGACCTTCATTTAATGGAGCAGCTCTGGGAAGCGGCGAATGGGCATATCACGAACATGACAGTGGCTCCGGAGCTTAAGCATATGCGGGAACTTGCGTTGTACTGCATTAAAAAGGGAATTGTACTTCAGGCGGGGCATACCAACGCGGAATATACAAATATGATTGAAGGAATGCAGATTGGAATATTACATTCAACGCATTTATTCAACGCGATGAGAAGGCTGGATCACAGAAACCCCAACGCCGTAGGGGCAATACTTATCCATCCGGAAATGTCGTGCGAGATAATCGCGGACGGTTTCCATGTTCATCCCGATCTGTTCAAACTGATTATGCGTGATAAGCCGGTTGATAAAATTGTGCTAATAACAGACGGATTAAAACCTACCGAACAAAAGAAAGGGCCTTTCCTTGCCAACAACGAAGAAGTATATTTTCATGACGGCGTCTTCCGCAGAAAATCTGATGATGTAATCGCCGGTTCCGGATTGACCATGATTCGCGGCATACAGAACCTTGTCAGCAGCGGCTTCAGCATAGAAGACGCGGTAAAAACAGCTTCCTTGAATCCTGCCACGATAATGCGGTATAATAATCAGGGAGCGATAATACCGGGTCGTTATGCCGACCTTACGGTATTCGACAAGAATTTTGAAATTCGTTTTGTAATGATAGACGGTCTAATAATAAAAGATATAAACAGGAGATTAATATGCGATTAATTATTCACAGGGATTATGAAAAAGCGAGCGCGTGGGCGGCCGGGTACATCGCGGACAGGATAAATTCTTACCGGAAAGACAGTCCTTTTATCCTCGGCCTTCCTACAGGTTCCAGTCCGCTTGGAATTTACCGCGAATTTGTAAAAATGCACAAAGACGGCAAACTGTCTTTTAAAAATGTACATACTTTTAACATGGATGAATATATCGGCCTTACAGAGGATCATCCGCAGAGTTATCACTATTTCATGATGGATAATCTTTTTAATCATATTGATATAGATCGCAAACATATACATATTCTTGACGGTATGTCAAAAGAGCCGGAAAAAGAATGTAAACTCTACGAAGAAGCCATCGCTGGCGAAGGCGGAATTGAGCTGTTCCTGGGAGGCATGGGGAGCGACGGCCATATCGCTTTTAATGAACCTGGTTCTTCTTTAAATTCGCGGACAAGAATAAAGACGCTCACTGAAGAAACAAAATCGGCCAATGCGCGTTTTTTTGAAGGAGATCCTTTAAAGGTGCCTGGCACAGCTTTAACTGTCGGCGTAGGAACTGTAATGGACGCCCGCGAGGTGATGATCATTGTAAACGGACGCGCAAAAGCGCGCGCGCTTAAAGCTGTCGTGGAAGAAGGGATTAATCATATGTGGACGCTGTCATGTCTGCAAATGCATCCAAAAGCGATAATTGTCTGCGATGAAGACGCAACGGAAGAACTAAAGGCGGGGACAGTCAGGTATTTCAAGGATATTGAGAAAGAAGCGATTAAAATCCATTCCTGCTCCGGAAATCAATGATACTTCTCCTGTCATGCTCTTGAAATAAAAATGAAAATTCACGGTTATTCAATATTCTCTGTCAGGCAGGCTGCCGCTTCCTTCCACACTACCTGATCTTTTTCGCTTAAGGCGGCGAATTCATCCTGTCTGCCGTAAGCTGAAAGTTCAATGAACGTATCAAGCCTGGTTTTTAAATCCTTGAATTTTGTCTCCTGGAATTTTTTTATCCACGACGGCACATTCCACTTTTTGACAAGAGCCGCGTAATGGGGAGCGCATAAGCCGTCAGAAGCGGTAAAAAAAGCGCACAGTTCCTGCTCTTCGCTGGAATTTCCGCCTGAGGAGGCAAGGAAATCAAGGTACTCATTTTCAATTTTTTCACGCTCAATGCAAACAGGGCAGCGTCCCTTTGGTTTCCATGATTTTTTATATTCAAAATGTTCAATCCGGTCTTCAAGAATATCACGGCTGAGGATTGCCACAGCAAGACCATCGCGGAAAGAAACGAGGTGCCTGGAATGAAAGGAACAGAATCCGCCGGCTGCGCGGTAAAGGGCGCGGAACGCACGGTTGGAAATATGCTCAAACAGGGTATTGTCAATGTACCTGTTGGCGCGGTTGCTGACTATATTGCAAAGCGGGCAGCCGGGTTTTTCGGACGCCTTCTGGAGTTCAAAAAAATTGATATGCTTCTCAATCGCCATTTGTAGAATGCTCTTTTTCTAACACATTTTAAAGCCAAGTGTCTTGCCGCCGATAAAATGAACATGCAGGTGATCAATTGTCTGCCCGCCGTCTTTTTTCGCGTTTAATATAAAGCGCCCGCCTTTCTCCGCGCAGCCCTGCTCTTTGGCAATTTCCTGCGCCTTAAAAAGCATTCTTCCAACCAGCGGCGTATCCGCCTCTTCCAGTTCCATAAGACTGTTTATGTGCTTCTTTGGAACAACCAGAAAATGCACCGGCGCAACCGGGTGAATGTCATGAAAGGCGATTATTTCATCGTCTTCATAACATTTTTTGGAGGGGATTTCCCCGGCGATTATTTTACAAAAAATACAGTCACTCATAATCTGAGTATAGCATTCTGCACCGCTTCAAGAAAGCCCCTGCTCGATTCAGTCGCTCCCGAAACGGCGTCCACGTCGGTTGAGTTGTTCTCAATTATAATTCCGATCAATTCTTCCATAGCGGCGCCGCCCACGAAGCGGTCTTCAACGGAATCAACTATGATAATTTCGGAAATGTTTCCTCCGTTAAGACGTACCTGCACTGTAACAGGCCCGCGGTATCCCTGCGCTGTGCCTTCGTAAACAATACCGGACACGCCGACTGAATCATTTTGTACCGCAGATCGCTGGTTCCAGCTTGTACAACAGCAAAAACCAAGACACGGAAAAAGAAAAATAAATAAAATGTACTTCATACGTACCTCCATAATATATATGGATCGAGCGTGGTTTTTGCTTTGGTCTGGCAGAGAAATTTTTAATATTTTCTTAATTCGGGCGGCGGACAGCGCGGAAAACGGAAAACCCCAGGAAAACAACGCCCGCAATAATAACTGTCATGGCTCCGATTGGCAGATCCAAAAACCAGCCGGATACAAGCCCGCTGATCGAAAAGAACGCGGAGAATAAACAGCTTGTTATCATCATGCCGCCAAGGCTGCGGGAAAACACGCCTGAACAGCCGGCAGGCAAAGTTAGCATGGCAATAACCATCACAATGCCCACAAAGGTCTGAAGCAGCACAATTGCTACGGCGGTCAATCCAAGAATGAGCAGAAAAACAAGTTCAACGTTTACTCCGCGGGTACGGGCAAATTCTTCATCAAAAGACGACGCTTCAATCTGCGCGTAAAAACGCCATGCGAGCAGAAGTACGATGATGTCCAGAACCGCCATAAAAAGCAAATCCCTGTTTGAAATTAAAAGTATATTTCCAAACAGCCATGTTGAAGGATCGGCGTATCCGGGAGTCTTTGCCATAAAGAGAAGCCCAAGGCTCATTCCAATGACCCAGATTGCGTTGATTACCGTGTCTTCGCGCTGCTTTGCCTTGAGGGACACAAGCCCTATAATGACAGCGGAAAGAACCGCGAAAATCAGCGCCCCGGCAATCGGCGGGAAACCGGGAATAAAAAACGCTGACAGGTAAAGCGCCATTCCTATGCCGCCAAGCACAGCGTGGGAAACAGCTCCTGCAAGGCTTCCGATACGGCGCACTGTTACAACAGAACCCAGGATTCCAAAAAGAACAGAAGACAAAACCCCCGCCATAAGCGCGTTACGCAAAAACGGGAAATCGGGATTAACAAGCGCAAATAAAAATTCATGCATAAATACTAACCTTTAAATACCCCGCACAGGGAAACACAGAACACGGATGAAAAATCAAAAAATGAATTAACAACATTTAATGTTTTCTCCGTGAAGTATGCGGACTTCCTGACCTGCACTGCCGTGATGCGCGGCGGTATCTTCTTCGGTGCGATGCTGGACAATACTGTGGCTGCCGTCTCCCAGGCACAGCACCCTGTCTGTCAGGGCAGTAACAAAATCGGTATTGTGCGTAACAATTAAAATTGTGATTTTTCCCTTGTACGCGCCAAGGGTTTCATACAGGCGCGATTCGCTTTCGCTGTCCATGTTGGCAGTCGGCTCGTCCAGCACAAGGAGATCCGGCTTTGCGGCAAGCGCGCGCGCCACAAGCGTCCTGCGTTTCTGGCCGCCGGAAAGAGAACTGTAGGGCTTTGCCGCAAGAGAAGCTATACCGGCTTGTTCCATCGCTTCGCCAATTGAAGAATTTCCGGAATATCCCCTAAACGGGAGCAACAAACCCATCCTTACAACATCACGCACTGTTATGGGAAACAGATTATCCGCCGGCATTTGCTGGGAGACATACGCGACATTCGCCTTGTTAAAAAACTCCGCCTTTCGCGGACTGCCCTCTCCTTCTTCCCCGGGTGAATGATTAAAAATTTCAATCGATCCCGCACCGGGATTTTTAAGACCCAACAGAAGTTTTAATACAGTGGTTTTTCCCGATCCGTTGGGACCGACCATTGCGGCAAATTCCCCTCGGTGAATATGGAATGAGGCGTTCTCCAGAATCTGAACATCGTCATACGAAAAAGAAACCGAGTCGAATCTGACAGCGATATTGCTATCCATTTATTCTCCGTTTGTTCATTCTAAGGAAGTTTCAAACTTCGTTTGGTTCAATAACTAAAGTTATCGAACAACTCTATTTTATAATTTTTTGAAGAACCTGTCCCATATATCTGATATTTTCCAGCCAGTTTTCCGCAAGCGGATCCAGCTCTATTACCTGCGCACCGGCGCTGGACGCAAGCGTCTTTGCGGCATTAACGGGAAACTGGGTCTGTACAAAAATAGCCGCAGGACGCTTTTCATTAATCCTGGCTATCAGAGTGTTAAGCCCTCGCGCGGAAGGCTCTTTCCCGCCTGTTTCCACCGCCTCCTGACAAATGCCAAACTCGTCCAGAAAGTACCCAAAACTGGGGTGGTAAACAAAGACGCTTTTTCCGTAAAGGGGAGCAAGTACAATTTTCAAATTATCAAACTCATCGTCAATCCGGCTGACAAGAATTTCACAGCGTTCCCTGTAAAATTCCCGGTTTGAACTGTCAACAAGGCATAGCGTATCCCGAATATGAGCGGCAAGTATCTTTGCCGGTTCGCGCCCAAGCCATGTGTGACGATCAATGGACAGTGATGTATCAAACGGTATTTCTTCATCGTGAACGGCGTAATTATGCGCATGATCATCATCAATAGCATGATTATGTTCTTCAAGAAGGCGGAATTCGACGCCCGCAGTGCCGTCTACAATAAGCAGATCAGGGAAAAGAGCCGCCGCTTTGGGCATCAGAGTAATTTCAAATTCGCTTCCGGATAGTATCCATGCGCGCGCGGACGCAAGAGATTGTATCTGCCTGGGACCGGGTTCATAATTGTGGGGATTTTGACCAGGACCGGCAAGCACAAGACAGTGAGCCTTGTCTTGCGCAATCTGTGAAACAAACCACGCCTGCGGCGGAATACTGACAGCAATCAGCAGCCCTTCCTGGGTGACCTGTTTTGAACATGAAAAAAGAAAAACATTAAACGTAAAGGCGCACAAAGTAATAAAAAGGAAGTATCCGCCTTTCCCCTTTCGCGCGCCTTCTTCGCCTTTGCGGAAAAAAAGAAACTTCATTGTTATTTTTTACGTTTTGTGCCGAAGAAAGCGCGGGCGCAGACGCCGATGAGTTTTATCCACCACGGCTCCATGCGCCTTCTGACAGTTGCGAGCTCTTTCATTATGGGAATTTTCTGGGGACAATGGGATTCGCACTTGCCGCATTTTACGCATAAACCCGGGCCGCTGCCTGTTTCTGACGTCAGCCCTGTGCTGGTAATAAATTGCTGCATTCCGGCCACAAAACCCAAAGAGTGCATCGTGTTATATGAAGAAAAACATCCGGGGATATTAACGCCTTTCGGACACGGCATACAGTAGTTGCATCCGGTACAGCCGATTTTACAGGCGCGCCTTATAAACTTTAACACATCGGAATAAACCGCTTTCTCAGTTTCACCTAACATACCGGCGGCCGAAGCGTCCGCAAGACGGATATTCTCTTCCAGCTGTTCCATATTGCTCATGCCGGAAAGAAGAAGCGTCACTTCCTCATGATTCCAGACCCAGTTGAGCGCCCACCCGGCAGGCGATAAATCAGCGGTACTCCTTCCGGATGCGCCGGCATTTTTGAAAATCTTTACCGCGCCTTTTGGAAGCCCTGTCGCCAGTTTTCCGCCAAGAAGCGGCTCCATGATCATTACAGGCATCTTTTGGGCTGCCGCGCGAAGCCCCCTGATGCCTGCCTGAAAATTTTCATCGGAATAATTTAACTGGATAAGACAGCATTCCCAGCCGTAATCGTCAAGGATTTTCAGGAATTCATCCGCGCTTCCATGAAAAGAAAAACCCGCCTGTTTTATCTGGCCTGATTTTTTCTTGCTATGTATCCATTCTTCAATGCCCCAGCTTTTCAGTTTTGCCCATTGCTGCGCGTCTGTCATTGAGTGCATAAGGTAATAATCGACAGTCTGGGTTTTTAACCTTTCAAGGGATTGGTTAAAATATTTATCAAAATCAGAGGCGGTTTTACACAAAATTAAAGGAAGTTTTGTAGCTATATAAATTTTTTCCCGCGCGTTATTCCGATCCAGAATAACGCCGAGCGTCTCTTCGCTTCCTGGATACATCCAGGCAGTGTCAAAATAATTCACGCCTTTTTCTACGGCGCGCATGATCATTTCTTCTGTTTTGTTTAAATCCGCCCTGCCAAACATTCCGGGAAAACGCATACAACCAAGGCCCAGAACAGACAGCTTATTGCCCGATCTTTTATCAATACGATACTGCATTTCCCCTCACTTTGCCTGACAGTTAAAAAACCGAATTAATCATCGGAATCGTCAACAGGGAATATTTCCTGGGTAAGTTCAGCTTCGGCGAGAGCCTCGGCTTCCTGTTTGCGCCTTTCAAGAATCTCGTGCATATATTCGTCCAAATCCTGACTCTCATCGTCAAAGAGCTTGATGTTGCGGTAACGCTTCATGCCGGTTCCCGCGGGAATTGGATGACCGATTATAATATTTTCTTTTAAGCCGCGCAGGTAATCGGTTGAACCGGCGATTGCCGCGTTTGTAAGCACCCTGGTGGTTTCCTGGAAGCTCGCCGCCGAGAGGAACGAGTCGATGTTAAGCGACGCTTTGGTTATTCCCTGGAACATCGGCTGAGCGATAGCGGGCTGCCCGCCTTCGGCGATTACGCGCGCGTTTTCTTCATGGAAGCGGTATTTGTCTACGGAAGATCCGTAGATAAACTTGGTATCGCCGACAAAACGTATTTCCACTTTGCGCATCATCTGCCTGATGATAACGCCGATATGCTTGTCATTGATGGATACGCCCTGCAGGCGGTAAACCTGCTGAATCTCGTCCATCAGATAACGCTGCAATGTGCCTTCGCCCTGTATGTAAAGAACATCATGCGGGTTTATCGCGCCCATGCACAGAAGTTCACCGGCTTCCACCGTGTCGCCGTCCCTGACCAAAAGCCTTTTGTTCATGGGTATTAAATGAGACGCTTCCCTGCCGAACGAATCCGCAATGGTGACTTTCCGTTTCCCTTTTACAATTCCCTTAAAGTAAACGGTTCCCGACACCTGGGCAAGAACCGCAGGGCTCTTGGGTTTGCGCGCTTCGAAAAGTTCGCTGACGCGCGGAAGGCCCGATGTAATATCCATGGCTTTCGCTGATTCTTTTAAGGTCTTGGCGATTGTGCGCCCGGCGCGTATTTTTACGCCTTCGTCAACCTGTATATAAGCGCCGCCGGGGAGGAAGTAAGACGCGACTTCGCTGCCGTTATCATCTACAATAAAGATACGCGGCTGCTTGCTTTCATGCTGGAATTCTGTTATGCGCTTTTCTGCGTTGCCTGTGTCTTCGTCAATCTCTTCTTTCAGGGTTGTGCCAAGAATAATATCTTCGTATTTAACAGTGCCGCTCGCTTCGGCGATAATCGGGTCGGAGAACGGGTCAAAGGTCGCGATTGTTTTTTCAGCTTCCACGACTGTTCCCTTTTGCACTTCAAAATCGGAACCGTTTCTGATTTCAATCTTCTGCTCCTGGCCGATAAGGTAAAGCGTTTCTTCGTTATCGGAATTTTTAAGAATCATGGCGTATGCGATTTCCGGCGAAATAATATCCTTTCCGCCGCGGTTAATGATCGCGTCTGCGCGGTTGATTCTTCTTCCGTCTGTGACAAGCAGCCTGTCGCCGCTTTCGATCTTATATTCCTTCATTACCTTGTTAACCACAGCGTGGCCGCGGCGGGTAAAAAGCCAATGACCGTTATCAAGCTCAATGTGGGTGCCCACAACATCCCTTATATACACCGGGTACTTCAGGAGGATACGCCTTTCTTCGCTGACCTTTGTCGCTACGCCGCCGATGTGGAAAGTACGCATCGTAAGCTGGGTTCCGGGCTGGCCGATGGACTGGGCCGCGATTGTTCCAACAGCTTCTCCGATATCAACCGCGCGGTTAGTCGCAAGATTGCGCCCGTAACATTTGCGGCATACGCCGTATTTGGCCTCGCAGGTAAGAACTGTTCTGATGCGCACAGTTTCAACTCCGGCTTCATCAATCGCAATCGCAACATCTTCTGTGATTTCTTCGTTCACATCGACAATAAGCCCGCCCGTTATGGGATGCTTTACGCGCTCAAGGGTAAACCTCCCTATAATGCGGTCTTTTAACGGTTCAATTATATCCTCTCCCTGCTTGATTGCCGAATAGGTGATTCCGTTGATAGTGCCGCAGTCGTCTTCGTTTACAACCATGTCCTGCGCTATATCCACAAGACGCCGCGTAAGGTAACCGGCTTCCGCTGTTTTTAAAGCGGTATCTGATAACCCCTTGCGCGCGCCGTTGGTTGAAATAAAGAATTCGATAACCGATAATCCTTCCTTAAAGTTCGAGCGGATTGGAAGCTCAATAATGTCTCCAGATGGTTTTGCCATAAGACCGCGCATACCGGCAAGCTGGCGAATCTGGTTGCGGCTTCCGCGCGCTCCTGAGTTTGCCATCATGTAGATTGAGTTAAAGCCGTCCCTGTCCGCCTCCAGGGTTTTCATTGTAATATAGGCAAGATCGTCGTTGGTTTTTGTCCACACGTCGATAACTTTATTGTTGCGCTCTTCGTTTGTGATATGCCCCTGGCGCCACTGTTTCTGGATTGATTCAACTTCCTTGTTGGCGTTATCGATCATTCCGGCTTTTTCCTTCGGTATGATAATATCATCAACGCCGATAGTCGCTCCGAATACTGTCGCGTAACGGTAACCGGTCGCTTTTATGGCGTCCAGCATCTGCACCGTTGTCCATGATCCTTTTTCCTTGAAAATATGCTCAATAAGGGCGCGAAGTTCCTTGTCTTTAAGTTCATAATTAACAAAGGGAATATCCTCAGGCAGCTCTTCATTAAACACCAGCCTGCCGGCGGATGTCTCAATTATGCCGTCTTTAAGTTCAGCGATATGCCCAACCTTGTCCCATACCGGGAATTTCGGAGACCTGACTCGTATAGCTGCTTCCCAGTCAAGCGATTTTCTTTCCACTGCCATAAGTACTTCATCTGTAGACGAATAATAAGGCGCTTTATCCTTTGTCTCCTGCTTCATTGAACCCGGACGTTTCGCGTTTGGTTTAATCCTTGTAAGGAAGTTAATTCCCAACACCATATCCTGAGACGGGAACACAATTGTCTTGCCGTTTGCGGGGTTCAGAAGGTTGCGGGCGGAAAGCATCAATGTCCAGCATTCCATTTGAGCGGCCTGCGTCAGCGGAACGTGAACCGCCATCTGATCGCCGTCAAAGTCGGCGTTAAAGGCGTGGCAGACAAGCGGATGCAGTTTTATCGCTTTTCCTTCTACCAGAACCGGCTCAAACGCCTGAATGCCTAGCCTGTGCAGGGTAGGCGCGCGGTTAAGCAGCACCGGATGCTCTTTTACCACTTCGTCAAGAATTGCGAAAACCTCCGGCGTTTCCTGTTCGACGAGCATCTTGGCTTTTTTAATATTAAAGACAACATCCTTATCAACGAGTTTTTTCATAATAAAAGGCTTGAACAGTTCAAGAGCCATTTTGGTCGGAATACCGCACTGCCACATTTTAAGATCGGGCCCTACAGTTATAACCGAACGTCCCGAATAGTCAACGCGCTTTCCAAGCAGGTTCTGCCTGAAACGCCCCTGTTTGCCCTTGAGCATATCGCTTATCGATTTAAGCGGCCGGTTGGAAGAGCCTTTTACCAGTTTCTTTTTCTTTGAATTGTCGAATAACGCGTCAACAGCTTCCTGCAGCATGCGCTTTTCGTTGCGAATAATGATTTCCGGCGCGTTTAAAACCTGCAGTCTTCTTAAACGGTTGTTCCGGTTTATAACGCGGCGGTAAAGATCGTTTAGATCGCTTGTCGCAAAACG
>JAIRQN010000028.1 GCA_031256445.1 Treponema sp.
GTGTCAACTTCTAGAAGGCGCAGAGTAAATGGATCGTTTCGTTCCGTAAAGCGGATAAAAGGAATTGTTGCGCGAAATAGTTCCTGTAAAACGCTCCTGCGGAACGGCCCTGGCACGGATAGCCGGGGTAAGCAAAAACTATGGAGGGTAATAATGATTATTAATCACAACATGAGCGCCATATATGCTGATCGACAGCTTGGCGTAACCCAGTCTGATTTGACCAAAAACATGGAGAAATTAAGCTCCGGTTTAAGGATTAATCGAGCCGGGGATGATGCTTCCGGATTAGCGGTCTCTGAAAAAATGAGGAGCCAGATTCGGGGCTTACATCAGGCCGAACGTAACATCCAGAATGGTGTATCTTTTATTCAGGCAACTGAGGGTTATCTTCAGTCAACCCAGGATATTCTGCACCGTCTGCGGGAACTGGCGGTACAATCAGCCAACGGCATTTACACCGACGAGGATCGTATGCAGATTCAGGTTGAAGTGTCACAGCTGGTAGACGAAGTGAACCGGATAGCGAGTCATGCGCAGTTTAACGGCATGAACATGCTTACCGGCGCATTTGCCCAGGATACAGCGTCCGGCAGAGTTATGCAGCTGCAGGTAGGAGCAAACATGGACCAGAATACAAGAGTCTATGTAGGCGATATGACAGCCGCCTCGTTAGGTTTGGTGGATATTCAGGGGAACGAAGGCAAGCTTTCGATAGAAAACACTGAAGAAGCCAATCAGGCCATCGGGTCACTGGACAATGCTCTGCGAATTGTTTCAAAACAGAGAGCAGACCTTGGCGCTTATCAGAACCGTTTTGAAATTGCCGCTCAGGGCGTAGCCATCGCGGCTGAAAACATTCAAGCCGCTGAGTCCCGTATTCGGGATACTAATATGGCGTCAAAGATGGTTGACTACACCAAGGATTCCATCCTGGCCCAGACCGGAACCGCAATGTTGGCTCAGGCTAATCTGCGGACACAATCGGTACTCTCGCTTCTTTCGTAATTCATAACCGGTTGGTTCATCGTTAAGATGGATTATTTTAAAAAAGCGAATTAAGAGACTTCTGGACGTCGTCTTTTATTCGTAACCCAGACGCCTGCCGGCGTTCAAATGGCAATTAAAAGATTGTCAATATGAATGCCGGCGGAGCATGGTTAGAACAGTGGAGTTCGCGCCTTCACTGTTTTTTTTCCGCCCAGCGCCTATGAAAATATGAGCTGGGCGGATTATTTCTGCCATGGATTGGCGGGGATATATTTACATGGAGGTATTTTATGTCCGTAGCAAGTGTGGGAAACATCCCTGTTTCGCCGGTTACGTTCAGCGATCCATATCGCGGTCAGGTAATCAGGCAGCCGGACGTAGCTGTAGACAAACCAGAAAAAAAGGTAAAACCCCAGGAACCGGTTATCAGTTCTACAGCGGCAGATTTAGAGCGGGTTAGTCTCGTCTTTAACAAAAAATTGCAATTCGTGGTGGATCACAACTCAAACAATGTGGTTGTCAAGGTCATCGATAAAGAGACCGATAAAGTGATTAAAGAACTCCCGCCCGAAGAATTGCAAAGGCTGCATAGTAATCTTAAAGAGACTATCGGTTTCTTGTTTGACGAGCGGGTTTAATCTGACTGTTTTACTGCAGTCCAACCTGAATTAGAGGGGTAGGTCGGATCTATGTCTGACATTTATATACCAGGAGTCACGAGCCGGTTCAATTCAGAAAAGCTGATTGAAGATCTGATGAAGCTGGAAAGGATTCCCAAAGAGAGAACCGAACGCGGTCTTGAGAATCTTCAGACTCAAAAAAGCTATTGGCAGGAAGTCGGAAGGCGCATATCTTCAGTACGGGACAGCGCGCGCCTGCTCTACTCCTATCAAAACCCGTTCAGCGACAGAGTAGCCATTTCCTCGGACGAAGGCGCGATTACAGCTTCCGCTACCCGCGAAGCCTCCGAACAGACATACCGTTTTACAGTTAAACAGACAGCGCAGGCTGATCGTTTTCTCTCTTCTCCTCTCGATGAAAAAATGAAAATCGACGCGGGTACTTATTCCTTTTCCGTAGGCGAAGATAAAATATCCATAAATTACCGCGGCGGCGCGCTAAGGGATTTTGTTGACGCGCTTAACCGCCGCAGCCGCGATAAAATCGGCGCAAGCCTTGTGACAATACAGAGCGGCACAAAATCATTATTAATCGAATCCAAGGTAACCGGCCAGGCAAACAGGCTGGGGTTCCATGACGACTCAATAACCCTTGCCAAAAACATAGGAATGATGGAACAGGGAAACGATACAAGAAGAGATATCGTAATTTCAGATAACACAATAAGAAGATCCTCCCAGGGATTGGGAAAGATCAGCGTCAGCGACGGCATTTTAAATGTAGGCGCCCGCTCATCTGCTTCCCTCCCTCTTAACATGTCTTTAAGCGCTGATTCGCCCATGATGCTCAGGCTTGAAACAGCGACAAAAGTCGAAACAGGCGATTTTTTTGAAATTCCCCAGCCGCCTCCGGGCCCTTCTGTTACATCAGGAGGCTCCGTTACTTACGGCGGCGTAACCATTGAAAATGAACCCTCTTTTACGCCAATTCCGGAATGGAACCCTCCTGCCGCTCCGGTTCGGAATGACGATATGGCCGTGCTTACGCTTTCTTTCTCTGACGGGACTTCCGCCGCATTGCCGCCGATAGGCGATTCAGGCCCGTTTGTTTCAAGGCAGTTTCTGCTTTCGGATGTTGCGCAGGGCAGGTCAATTGTTTCATTGAATATTGAAAATAAAAATACCCACAGGGATATCTCTGTAGGCAAGGTTGAGATTTTCGATCCAACGGCTGTAAATGACGGCTTAAGGCCGCTGAATATTGTTTCTACCGCCAGGGACGCTGTCATCACAATGGAAGGAATTGAAATCAGGCGTCCTTCCAATAATATTAATGATATTGTTCCCGGCCTTACCCTGAATGTAAGGGGAGTTTCCGACAGACCGCTGGAAATGAAAGTCAGCGCCAATACGGAAAAGATTAAAGACGCTATTATTTCCTTTGTCTGGAATTACAACAGATTAATGGCGGAAATAAATATTCTTACCCGCGCGGATGAACGCATTGTTGACGAACTTACCAATGCCTCACAGGAAGAAATTGACGATATGAAAAAAAGGCTAGGCGCATTTTCCGGCGATACGACTTTAAACTCATTTAAAAACAATCTTCAGCGGACAATATCCGCTCCCTACTCCACTTCCCTTGAACGCGATCTTACTCTGCTTTCACAGATTGGAATCAGCACAAACGCGGCGGGCAGAAGCGGAGGCTACGATCCCGCCAGAATGCGGGGTTATCTTGAAATTGACGAAAATGTTCTTAACGCCGCTCTTGAAAGCAAAGTCCCGGCTATTAAAGAGCTGTTCGCAAACGATATTGACGGCGATTTAATCGCCGATACAGGCGTCGCGTATAATGTAGACAGTCTTGTAAAGCCGTTTGTCGAAATCGGCGGCATTATTTCATTGAAAACCGGCACAATTGACTCCCGGATGAAACAGGATGAAAGGCGCATAAACACAATGGAACAGCAGCTTGCGAAAAAAGAAGCGGATTTAAAAATACAATACGCAAGAATGGAATCCGCTTATTCAAGAATGGAGCATATGTCAACTTCTCTGGACAATTTCAATCAGCAAAACCGCGGTAACAGGTAGAGTATGGAAATAAAAATAAACGGGCAGCCTGCGGACATTACTGTGGAAAATGAAAAAACAATCGGCGATGTAATTGTAAACCTTGACAACTGGCTTGCGAATTCGGGGCACAGGCTGAGCGGATTGGAAATTGACAACGAGCGAATTGACGTTTTATCCATGGATAAAACGTTTCAAAGGGAAATCGGCTCAATCAAAGTGATAAATATTCAAACAAGTTCATATGCGGGACTCTATGAAACCAGCCTTTTGAATTTGTTAAACGACATAAATGAATACGTCAGCCTTGATTTTCATGAAAAAAATGAATTTTACGGCAAATGGAACAAAAGAGCGCAGGCTTTTTTTATTTCCGAAGAAATACCGGATCTTCTGGAATTATGCGGCAATGCGTTCCGCGGCGGCAGCTTAAAAGCCGAAAGCCTGATTTCCATTACAGAAGAAATGCTGCGTGAAGTCCGCGACCCGCAGGAGGAATTTTTAACCCTTCAGTCTGTAATAAATGATGTTTGCGAAAAATTAATTTCGCTCCCGCTTGACGTTCAGACCGGAAAGGATAAACAGGCGGCGCAGACCATACAGGTATTTACCGCGATCACTGAAAAAATAATCCGCACTTACAGGCATCTGTGCGTTCAGGGATATATGGCGGAAAATGAAATAACGCAGTTAATCGGGCAATTCGGCGGGACGGTAAAAGAACTTCTGGACGCTTATGAAAAACATGACTCGGTTTTGATTGGGGATCTCTGTGAGTATGAAGTTGCGCCCCGGCTTGAACAGCTTTGCAATTCAATTATTGACAACTGTAAAAAAGAAAAAGCGGGGACAAAATGACGCATTTCATTTTGCTGCCTCATCTGCTGCAGGTTGATATAACAAATTTCACAATTGACTCAGGCAGTTCTCCGAAGGAATTTTTGGTATTTTTTATCGTTTTCGGCGCTTTAATCGCGCTGGGCATTATTATCAGCGCAGCGCGGAAAGGCAAATCCGGAAAAAAAGGGACAGGCAGCGAAGGCGGTTTAGGCGGTTTCTTCTCTACCCTTGCCCTTCACCGTCTTGGAAGGAATATCGGCCTTAACCGTGAACAGATAAAAATGCTGGATTTCGTATTTAAGACTGACGGCGTAACAGACCCGGAAAAATCAATCAATACAACATCTCTTCTTGACAGGCATTTCAGACGCGCTTTCCGCGTAATAGAACAGTCTTCCAATACAGATGAAGAGGCTCAAAACAGGCTCTCTCTCCTTTTCTCTACCAGAAATGTCTTGGAAAACACAGTTTCCGGCGGAATGACTTCTACCCGCCAGATCAAGGATGATACAAACATAATTCTCAATGCAGGCAAAGAAAAGTACAATACTTCGGTAATTACCGCCAAAACCGACCATTTGACACTGGAATGTCCCTTAAACGCGTTTGGGAGCCCTGTCAAAATGTCCCGCGGCGACAGAATATCGGCTTTATTATTCAATAAAAGCAACAAAGGCTTCTCTTTTGAGACGAAAGTATCAGGCTATTCAACATATCAAGGGTTAGCGACGCTTCTTCTTGCCCATTCAAATCATCTTAAATTTCTTTCCCAAAGACGTTTCCGGCGAAGGCAGATGGTTATTGCCTGCAATTTATTTTTGGTATATGTTGAAGGAAGCGGAAAAAAACAACGATTGATTGTAGATAAACGGCGGCTTACCGGAAATATTGCCGATATTTCAGTAGGCGGTTGTTCAATCCGCATTAGCGCGCCTATACAGGTAGGAGCAAGGCTGAAAATTGAATTTAAGCAGGGGGCAAGTAACGTGGCAGCTTTGGGACAGGTATTAAGATCGAACCGTTCCGGCGCGGTAACGGTAATACATATCAGGTTTCTTAAAGTATCACGCAAATCCATGAATATAATAAACGCTTTTGTATATGAGTATGCACATGAATAATTTGCATCAAAAAGGACGGAGAATATGAAATTAGTAACCATCAAAGACATGATCAGGAAAGATGTTCCAATTTACTACCGCAAGTTATACACTGGCGTTGCTGTAATTGAGTTATCCAAAGGCCCTGTGGATTATCGCATTGATTTTTCCCTCGAGTATAAACCGACAGGAGAAAAGGAAATTATTATCTCTTTCCTGGACGCGATTGATTATCCTCTTGTTCCTGTAAACAAGGAACTGAAAAAATATATTAATGAACTGGATTCCGCGGGAGGACTTCCTGATTAAATGGTTTCCAATTCAGCGGAAGAAACTTTTGCTTTTGGACAGCATATAGCCAGTTTATTAAAATCAGGTTCGGTTGCGGCTGTCAGCGGCGAACTTGGCAGCGGTAAAACCTGTCTTGCAAAAGGCATAGCCGCCGCTCTTGGCATTACGGAAAATATCACAAGCCCGACTTATACAATAATCAGCGAATATCAGATTCCAAATACTCCTGTTAATTTCTACCATATCGACGCTTACAGACTCAATAACGATGATGATTTCGGGCAGATCGGCGGGACAGAAATAATTAACGGCGGCGGAATCTCGGTAATTGAATGGAGCGAGCGCATAGCCAATTCCCTGCCGCCGGATTCAATTCACATAACGATAGAAATCACCGGTCCGGCCTCAAGGCTGATAAAAATAAACTGCGGTGAAAATCCATGAATCTTGCCGCGATAGACTCATGTTCCCCCATCCTTTCTGTCGCAATAAGCGCCGGGAACGATATTCATTGCCAGGAAACAGACGCCGGAATGAAACATAATGAGCTTGTAATGGATTATATTGACAGCTTAATGAAAAAAGCCGCCTTAAAACCATCCGATCTTGATGGCGTTCTTTGCATGGGCGGCCCCGGCTCTTTTACAGGCCTTCGCATCGGATATTCTGCCGCAAAGGGACTGGCGCTTTCTCTTTCCATACCTTTTATCCCCATACCAACGCTTGAATGTATTGCATACCAAAAAAAAGAAAATTCGGTTGTTCTTGCGGTTCTTGAGGCAAGAAAGAAATCTTTTTTTTATGCTTTTTTCAAAAACAATGAACGCTTATCCGGGGACGCTGACGCAGGATGCGTGCAGATAGAAGATGAAATTGAAAATTACCTTGACTCAAATTTAAAGACAATTTACCTGACAGGTTACGGATCATCTTTACTGTATGATTCCATGCATGAGGATAAAAAAACATGGATTGAGCCGGATAATAAGAAAAAAGGATACGCAAAGGAGCTTATAGCCATTGCAAGGAATAAAAATTTATTCAGCAATTACAATAAAGCAGCCAACAGCGAAGCTTTCCGCGCCTTCCTTTATTCCGGTCCTGAGTATATAAGGGAAACTGACGCGCAGATAGCGCTTAAAAATTGATTGACTGCGGTATGATACCATTCATTACATTTCCAGTTCGCAAAACGCCTCTGTAAGGAATTTGTTCAAATAGAGCATCTTATCTTTCTCTTTCCAGCGTTCAAGCGTCCGTGGTATACACTCTTCGGCGGATATGCCAAAACGGCTGCGGAATTTACGGCTGTCCGGGCCTTCCATGTACCTGTAACCCATAAGCAGGCTTTCTTTTATTAAGGTAATTCTGTCCAGATGTTCGCAGACTGCATTATGTATTATGGGGTTTTTCATATAGGCATCCGTATCATGCACGTATGTAAAACGCAGGGCGGTTCCTGTTTTTTCATCGACAACAGTGCCACAGGCCGCAGGACCCGCGCCAAGCCAACTATCCATCAGCCAATAGCGGGTATTATGAAGGCAGCGCCCTCCTTTAGCAGAAAAATTGGATATTTCATAATGTTCAAATCCGGCGCTTACAAGCGCGTTTTTTCCCGCAAGCCAGATATTGTCGGCAGCGTCCGTATCCGGCAGCGTTAACATTTTTGCTTTTACTTTGTCTTCAAGAGGCGTTCCGTCTTCTGTAACAAGACTGTACAAAGATACATGAGACGGTTTAAATTCCAGCAGACGCTTTATATCATCCGTAATAACTTCCTCAGTTTGATACGGAAGACCCGCAAGCAAATCAGCACAGAAAGCCTGAGGGAAAATAGTTCCGGCAAGAGAAAGACATTCTTCCAGCGTTATAACGCTGCCTGCGCGGTTAACGGATTTCCTTGACGGCTCATGAAAACTCTGCGCCCCAAGGCTCAGTCTTGTAATGCCGCCTTCGCGGCATGCGGTTAAAAATTCCCTATCAGCCGATTCCGGATTTGCTTCGATTGTAAATTCTACAGGCGAAAAACATTTTAATTTACCCAGTTCATCAAGCAATGAACGGATTCGGCGCACTCCCAAAACTGACGGCGTCCCGCCGCCAATGTACGCTGTGACAATTTTTTCGATACCGAAAAATTCCAGCTGGTAATTTATATCTTTTATCAGGGCAGTTAAAAATGAATCAAGGCGTCCGCCGTCTTTAACCGTTTCTGAATAAAAATCACAGTAATCGCAGAAAGACGGGCAGAAAGGAATGTGAATATAAAGAGAAACATCCGCCAGCCCGCAGTGGCGGCTTTCGAGCTGAGGCTCACCGGGCATTGAAGTCAGAAAAGGCCAATTTTTTTGACAGGCCAGAAACGCAGAACGGCTCTTGACGTTATGATTGACGGCGAAACAGGCCCCCATGTTCTGGAATCGTTTGTATTGCCGCGATCGTCTGATACAACAAAACATTCATCCGGTCCAAGAGTAATCGCGTCCATGCTGCCGGAAAATGGAATCGATTCATCCCAGAGTTCATGCGGCTGCGGAATTGCCGGATGATACGGTTTATCAGCAAGTTCAAACTCTGTCAGATTATAGGAACTCCCCGCTGGTTTAACCCTGAAAACATAATTGTTCATGTAAATTTCATCTCCGGGAAGGGCGATAACCCGTTTCAGGTAATACTGTCTTTCATTGGAGAATATACTGACCTGCTGAGCCGTGAAAAACCTGACTGCGCCGTCAATTAATTTTAACGGAATATTTTTTTCTTTAACTTTTCCCATATCAACCAGAACAATACTGCCTCTTTTATAGGGAAAAGGGCGCTCGTCGGATTTAACGCGGGAAAACCATGCCGAAGGATTCAATGATGTAAAGATCATCCTGTCTCCGGCGGCAAGCGCCGGCTGCATTGTGTTATTATCCATTACCCACACAGAAAATACAAACGCTGTAAAACAATTATAAATAATATAGAAAATAAAAAACCCGAAAATAAATTTGTAATAACGCGTTCGCTGATATTTTTGCTCTCTGTAAGAATATTGCGGTCTTTTGTCAAACATAATTCCTGCCTATTTTATACTGTTAATGCGCCAATACGGCCAGTAAATAATCATCCCTTTGCCAAGCACTCTTGATACCTTTACCGGTCCGAAAAAACGGCCGTCTCTGGAATTGTCACGGTTGTCTCCCATCGGTAAAATCCTTCCTTCGGGCACATACCAGCCAAGCCGGTGGCGGGCCAAAAGCATCGAGTAACGCCTTTCATGCGGATATATCTTTCTTAAAGTTTCAAGCCTTGCTTTTTCATGCGCGATATAATCCGGCGCGCGCAAATCTCCCGAACGGGCGGCGGCGTTATACAGTTCTTCCGGCGGCATTAACCCCATATCAGATAACGCGGCAACCTGGCCGGCGGCGTAAAGCGGGGGATACTGTTCCTCTTTCATAATGCGGCTGATACGGTGTTTCCAGCCTCTGGCGGAAATATAGTCGTTCTCATTTACCCAGTCCTTATCGCCCGAAAACAGTATCCTCATATTGCCGTTTTCCATTACGAAACGGTCGCCGCCCGCTCCAACAGCCCGTTTAATCAAAAAATGAATGCGCGGCTCCCCTGATTGTTCTTTATCTATATCAACAAGCGAAAGGGTAAGCATATAAATTATCCTCTGGGCTATATCAAAAACCGGCCCGCGGGAAAGATAGGAAGGATTCTCAAATATAATCACATCGTTCCGCTGCGGTTTAAAAGGGCTTGGCAGTTTCAGAATGCCGGGCAGCAGTTCCGGTCCGTATACAAATTTATTAACAAAAACATGATCGCCTATATTCAGCGTATCAATCATTGAGCCGGACGGTATCCTGTACGCCTGTACCAGGTACTGATTTATCAGAAGAACCATCCCGGCAGCCCATAAAAAAGCCTCTACCCAGTCCAGAACAGGGTTTTTTACCCGTTTTTTTTCTTTTTTTATACGGTGCATTCGTCTGCGCCGGTTTAAATAGTTTTCGGTAATTAACTGTATCCGGTCAAAAAAATCAATTTTTACTGCGTTTTGGGACATTAAAGCGATTGTATCACAAAAAAAACAGGATTACAATATCCGCGGACTATCACATTCCGCGGATTAATACGGTATTTCATTAAAATTACCCAATAAGCGCAGATAATTTTTCCCTGATGAACTCGCTTTTTTCCTGCAAACCTATGCTGCCCGTTGCCAGTATAAGCACATTCGGTTTTTTGGGATCAAGTTTCGCTTTGCCTGACGACTCTTTTATAAGACGCACCAGACGCTCGACATTTACGCGGGAAACTTTGGAAAAATCAATACGGGCGATACCGTTTCTTTCCCTCAGCGAAGAGACCGCAAGCAGGCGGCAGATAATTCTAATCTCGGCAAGGGACATAAGAGAAGCCGCCTCATCGGGCAGAGGGCCGAAGCGATCCAAAAGCTCCGAATAAACGCGCTCAAACTCTTCCTTATCCCTGACAGCGGCAATCATTTTATAAACTTCCATTTTTTCCTGCGGTGAATCAATATAAGAATCGGGAATGAAGCCGGAATATTCCAGATCCAGCAGAGTTTCAGTTTCAGCTTCATAACCGGAATCTTCAAGGCGTTTAACGGCTTCGTCCAGAAGTTTTACATATAAATCGAAACCAACCGAATAAATGTCGCCTGACTGTTCGCGGCCAAGAAGGTTTCCCGCTCCGCGTATTTCCATGTCCTTCATCGCTATTTTAAAGCCGCTGCCAAGCTCCGTAAAATCGGAAATTGTCGAAAGCCTTTTCATCGCGATCTCTGACAGCGCTTTTTGCCGCGGATAAAAAAGATAGGCGTACGCTACCCTGTCCGATCTTCCTACCCTTCCGCGAAGCTGATAAAGCTGCGAAACGCCATACATGTCGGCCCTGTCAATTATAATTGTGTTTACGTTTGGAATGTCAATTCCGTTTTCAATTATTGTTGTAGAAACAAGAACATGAAAACCGCCGTGAATAAAACGGCGCATAACATCTTCAAGATCGCGCGCGTCCATCTGGCCGTGCGCGGTTTCTATCAGCATTTCAGGCACAAGGTGTTCCAGTCTGCGCCGTATGTCGCGCAGCGTTTCAATGCGGTTGTGCAGGTAAAAAACCTGCCCTCCCCGTTCCGCCTCGCGCCTGATCGCCTGCGCGATTAATAAATCGTCGTATTCTTCGACAAAGGTTTCTATCGGATGCCTTCCCGGAGGAGCTGTGGCAAGCAGACTCATATCGCGTATTTTCACAAGACTCATGTGGAGGGTGCGTGGAATCGGCGTAGCCGAGAGCGTCAGGCAGTCTACATTTGTTTTTAATTCCTTTAGACGCTCCTTGTCCTTTACGCCGAAACGCTGCTCTTCGTCAATCACTATAAAACCCAGGTTCCTGAATACTACATCACGCTGTATGATGCGGTGCGTTCCGATTAATAAATCGATCTCTCCATTTTTTAACTGTTCCAGAATGACGCGGGTTTTCCTTTTATCAACAAAACGGGAAAGCATTGCGACATTCACCGGAAAATTGGAAAATCGTTCCTTGAAATTTTCAAAATGCTGCTCGGCGAGAATTGTCGTAGGCGCCAGAAACGCCGCCTGTTTGCCGCCCATAATCGCCTTGAAGCACGCCCTTACCGCTACTTCTGTTTTGCCGAAGCCAACATCCCCGCAGACAAGCCTGTCCATTGGAGATACGTTTTCCATATCCTGTTTTATTTCTTCGATACAGCGAAGCTGATCTTCTGTTTCCTCAAACGGAAAGGCGGCCTCGAACATGGTCTGCCATTCGGTATCTTTGGGAAACGCGAACCCCTGCGCCTGTCTCCGCCTGGAGTACAATTCTATCAGTTTTGCGGCAATGTCCTGTACGGATTTTTTCACCCTGCCCTTGCGGTTTTCCCAGCTTTTGGAGCCTAAAATATCAAGGCGCGGTGCGTGTCCTTCATTTCCTATATAGCGCTGAACCATATTAACCTGCTCAACAGGCACAAAAACTTTTTCCTCGCCTGAATATTCAAGCTCTATATAGTCCCTTTCATGCCCAAGAGCCGTAATACGCTCTATTCCATTAAAAAGCCCAATTCCGTAATTTACATGCACTACATAATCGCCGGGGTTTAATTCAACAAATGTGTCTATAGGGCTTGAGCGCACGGTTTTTAAGGAACGGGGCGGCCTTTTGCGGCGGCCGAAAATCTCATTTTCCTGAACAACAAGGAATTTAATGTCAGGTAACGAAAAACCCGCTGTCAGCGGCGCTGACATTATATAAAGCGATTTGGCCTCGCCTTCCGCCCACAGATTGTCCGGTAAAATCATTTTTATGCGTTCCGCCTGGACTTCCGACTCTGCGGCAATCGCTATCCGCCAGCCGTTTGCAAGTAACGAGGCAAACTCTTCTTTAAGGTAATTGATGTTCCCGAAGAAACTGCGCGCCGGCTCGCACAGGAGCTCTATATGCGTAACTCCGGGCTTTGGCTCAGCTTTGATGGTTCGCAGGGATATAAGTTTTTTTTGCTTTTCAATTAAAGCTGTAAAATCCAGAAGAAGGCGTTCAGGCAGGGGATATTGGCGGCTCTCCCTTGAGGAGCGCATGTAAAGCCCCTGGTACTCACGCATAATGCTTTCCCTGGCATTTTCCAGACGCTCCCTGTCAATTAAAAGCAGAGCGCCTTTTTCGCCGGTATAATCAAGAAGGTTTCCATATTTTTCAAACGCAAAAGGAAACAGCATCTCTTCGCCTTTTGCGCACCGGTGCGTTATCAGTTCTTCAATTACAGATCTTCCGCCGTCTTTAAATTCCTTAAAAGAGCCGAGGTTTTTTTCCAGCGTTTCAATTTTTTCGTCTGTCCAAACAACCTCCCTCATCGGGCGTATAATGATCTCATTCAGTTTACAGCCGCCTGTGCTCTGAATAACCGGGTCAAACTGCTTTATTGACTCAACTGTGTCAAAGTCAAAAAGAACGCGGTACGCCTGCTCGTCGCCGCCCATGAAAATATCCAGCACTTCACCGCGAAGGACAAATTCGCCGTGAACCTGCACGCGGGGAACACGGGTATAGCCATATGAAACAAGCGACCGGGACAGGGCGATTGTGTCAATTTTCCCGCCTTTTTTAAGCGTTATTAGCAGGCTTTTTATATATTCACGCGGAGGCAATGGAGAAAGCAGGGCCCTTTGCGGTATTACAACAATTCCAGGTTTGCCCAGAATCATATCTGCAAGGACTTTTACCCTCTCACCAAAGACAGCGGAAAGCGGAGCAAGCTCCCTGTAAGGAGCTGTGCCCCAGCAGGGGAATTTTATTCCGGAAAGACCGGCCGCGGAAAAATCATTTAAGAGATCGTCCGCGTCACTGTCCTGCGAAACAACAATAAAAAGAAATCCGTCCGACACGGAAAAAGTTATAGCTGACAATAAGGCATTAAAAGATCCTTCGCAGCCTTCAATGTCTATGGGGTACTTCCCGTTTTTAACAGAGGCTATAAACCCGTTAACAGCTTTACAATCGGACGCTTTGCGCAAAAGGTCAGCAAAGGATAAGGAATTCATGATAATCTGCCGATTAGTATACTATAAAGGAAGGTTCTTTTTAAACACCCGGTTAAATCACGGGAAGAACAATTAAACCTTAAGGATGCAAAATGAATAAAATATACCGCTTTTCAGCTGCGATATTCGCAATAATATTGTGCGCAGCTCATTCCGTTTACGCAAGGGAATCATCAGAGACCGACAAAGTAGAATTTAACATTCGTTTTATTGAACGCAAGATATACTACGCGCAGACTGATCCTGTAATGATTCAGATAACCATTACAAATAACGGCCCGCAAACATACAGATTCAAACTTGCCGATGAACGGGCTTTTTCCCTTGATTTCGATATAAGAACGCTTACAAACCGGCCTCTCGCCCAGTCAGACACATTGATCCGCAAACGGAACCAGAATAATCAGGTGTTTTTCCGGGAAATTTCCATTGAACGCGGAGAGTCGTTTTCATTCATAGAAGACCTCCGCGACTATATCAGTCTGAAACAGCCAGGTTCATTCAGGGTAAGGGCCTATGTTTATCCCGAACTTTTAAGGACAACCTCTTATTCCCTTCAATCCAACTATCTGGCTTTAAACCTGCGTCCGGCGATAATTTCGGATTCCGATGGTATTCCCGCCGATATGGACGCAGCCACAGGCGCAGTATTGGTCAGACAGCCTCTTCCTCCCGATGAGGTTGTAACCTATATGCTGAAAGCGCGTCAGACATCACAGTGGGCAAAGTTCTTCCTGTATCTTGATATCGAGGCAATGCTTTCGCGCGATCCGTACCAGAAACGCAAATGGATGGCGGAAAATGAAGACGGAAGGCGCCGCATGGCGGAGGATTACCGGAAAACCCTGCAAAATTCCACAGTGGACGAGATTAGCATTATTCCGACATGGTTCAATATTGAAAGAACGGAGTACCATAACACCGAAGGAATAGTCACTGTTTTGGCAAAATTCCGAAATGACAGTTTTACCAGCGTTGTGATTTATAAGTACTATCTGGAACGCAGAGACAATATATGGATTATTGTTAATTACTCTACAGAAAGCCGCGGAACCGAGGCAAATGAATAGGGAATACGGTAAAATCTTTATAAAAACTGAAGTTTTCAGTCTAATTATTGACATTTTTTTAATTAAGGATTAGGATAATCCGGTGAGTGCCAAAAAAAAGGTATTGATTATTACTGACGGCTCTGAATCTGTTAAATTAACAGCCCAATCCCTTGAAGAAGCGCTGACAGATTACAGTGTAAAAGTATGCTCAGCGGACGCTTTTAACGGAACCGATCTTCTTGCCGCAGACTCTTTCTTTTTGGGCTGTGAAAAATCATCACCTGCTTCTTTTTCTTATTTGCAGAAAATGCTCTCCCATATTAACCTCGCCGGAAGAAAATGCGGTATTTTTTCCTCTAATGAAAAAGCGGTAAAATATCTGAAAAAAATTCTAAAAGACAGCGAAGCGAC
This sequence comes from Treponema sp., assembly GCA_031256445.1. Taxonomy (GTDB): domain Bacteria; phylum Spirochaetota; class Spirochaetia; order Treponematales; family Breznakiellaceae; genus WQXQ01. The sequence continues at coordinate 14,967 of JAIRQN010000028.1, forward strand.
CATTTCAGAGCCGCTTTTGGCCGCTGACGGCAAAGCCCGCGCTCCAGCCATAAAAAAGTTAATTAAAGAGACTATATAGGCAAATATGTCTGAAATAAATTTGGATGAATATATCAGAAAGGTTCCGGATTTCCCGAAAAAAGGCATTCTTTATTATGATATAACAAGTATCCTTGCCTCTCCAAAAGCCTTTATTTACTGTATTGACCGCATGGTAGAAATTTACAAAGACAGGAATATAGACGCCATCGCCGCAATCGAAGCCCGCGGTTTTTTATTCGCCTCCCCTTTCGCGCTGCGTATGCAGATACCGATTATTCCAATCAGGAAAAAGGGAAAGCTTCCCGGCGTTACCCTCTCCAAAAAATATCATCTTGAATACGCGCAGGCCGAAATAGAAGTCCATATTGCCGATGTCCCAAAGGGCAAGCGCATTCTTTTAACGGACGACCTTATTGCGACAGGCGGCACTTTAAACGCCGCCCGCTCTCTTTTGGTTGAAGGCGGCGCTCAGGTGCCTGAAATTTTTGGCATTGTGGCCCTGCCCTTTTTAGATTACCAAAAAATCCTGGCGCCTACGCCTGTAACCTCGCTAATTCAGTACCACAGCGAATAGCGTATTTTTCTTGCATGAATACATCTTTTAAAATTCCCGTACAAGGCGGATATAGTACTTGCATCCGTTCCCATATATTTCGTTCCCCTGTATAAATCCTGAGTTCCAGCAATAAACATGATCGTCACCCGTTACATAAAATGTTTTTTCGTTAAACTGGAAGCCTCTTCTGTCAACGGGATAACCATTGACCGTTGAATTTTCATTTATAAAAAATTCGCCCATTCTTGCAAATTCAATGTCTGTTGGCAGCCGCCAGTCCTTTTTGCCTCCGTAAGAAAATAAATTAATAAATTCCTGAGCATCCGCGAAATCAATGGTTGAATCGGTTTCACCGGACAGCCGGCCGGCAGCTCTCGGCGCGGCTTCAAGATAGCGCCATCCATTGCTGTAACTTCCTTTGTCGTAAAACACATAGCCGCCGCCAGGACCGATTACCTCACTGCCTTCAAGCGGGCCGCAGGAATGAAACAATATAACAGCAAGAAGCGCGGGAAAAACCGCAATTACCTTATTCATATTCATCCCCTTAAAGAACAGGTATTAAACGAAACCCCACTTGTATTTTATGGTTTACAAGTTCCGCGATACGCATTGTGTAGGAAAAATCAACAAATTGAATCCTGAAACCGGCTGTAATATCCAATGCCGTAGTGACTGTCTTTACAGTATCATTTGGGTATGAATATGACGCCAGCATACATCCGATGCCAAGACCTATAAAGGTTCCGCCGTAATTTGTATATGATGCAAATCCCAAATGGCCGAACGGATAAAACGAAAAATAGTTAACATCTTTTATAACACCCATATGCGGGTGAAAAAACCCAAAATCACAGCCGAAATCGATCATGAAAACATTTCCCAAAAAAATTCTGTTATAGGCGCTTAAAACCAATAAAGGAGTTGTAAGCGCGGTTCCAATGCCGTAATAATGCGGCAAAAGATAGTTGAAAATGAACTTGCCTGTATTTATAACATTTTCTTTTGACACTCTCTGCGCCTGCCGGCGCTGCTGTCCGCGCTCTATTGCTTTCCACCTCCGGTAATCTGTACCATATTGAATCCCGCCCCGAGAGGCGGCTTGTTCAGCTCCCTCGCCGTTTATTTTTGAAATACGGATTTGCAATGCATCTGTAATATCATAAATATTTATATCATTAAAATTAACGGACATGGATGTTAAAATATCTTCGTTTATGTAGAATGATAAGCCTTTTTCGTTAAAATTTACAGTTAAATTCCAGTTAAAGGAAAAATTGGCTGAACCCAGGACTTTTCCTTCATCATTTAAAAGTTCCGCCGCCGCAAATATGCGCCCGTTCCTGATAATAAACGGCTGGGGATTTGTCACAGAGACCATTGGCCAGTTTGCAAGACCCCATGCTTCCGCTCTGCCTGTTGCTTTAAGCTGAGAACGCAGACTGTTTACATCGTTTTCTACAGCGCGCGTCCATCTTGATTCCACAGGAACCAGCGCGGCGTTGAATCTGAGAGACATTGTTCCCTTTTTAAAATCCTGAGTTTCCGGCATTTCATATATTTTATTTTCATACACCAGTTCAAACGGCTCAACTGTTCCCAGATAATTCCTGTAATATTCTTCACAGTCAGCCAGAGCTTTTACCCATATTTCCCTGTTATGCGCGTCTCTTGCTTTATTCTCTTCGGCTATAGCGTCCTGGCGCTTCCTGTTTTCCGCATCCACTGCATCCTGCCGCCGCTTGTTTTCCGCTTCTATAGCATCCTGCTGCTTTTTATTTTCTATCCTGATACGCTCGTTTTCCGCCTCTATTTCTTTTCGTATCCGTTCATTCTCCTGTTCCATATCAAACGCCTGTTGACGCGCTCTTGCATCCTGTCCGAGGTTGCCTGTTATTTTACCAGGCTGCGGCGCTTGTTTTTCCGGCGCAGGTATAAACGGCAGTAACTGCGGAGGAGGCAGCAATACAGGAGATGGTATTTTTTCTGAAGTGAGCATAACAAGCGGTTTATCCATTTCCAAAAGCCGCTTTTGCGCTTCCTTTGCCAGCTCTTTATCCAGTTCAGCCGCCTGATTAAAAAGAAATCTGGCTTTAGCCTCATCCCCTGTCATTTGCGCGGCTTCAGCTTCAATCATGATAGTTCTTCCTCTTGCCCTGTTTGCGGCATTCGTACCTGCAAGCTCAGTACGCGCCCATTCGTTAAGTTTTACCCCCATTTGCTCCAGTAAATCCAAAGAAGCCCTGTTCACAATTGAAAGGCTGACAAGTTCAGAATATGTGCAATTGTCTGAAAACGAAAACGCTACGCTTTTATCGTTAACGGCGGTTTTGGCGGCTTGCAGGTATAAATGATAACCCAACGGCGACAGGGTGATACTTCCCGTCATTAAATAACCGGTCATCCTTAAATGCCCTAAATCACCGGCCGCTTCGTCATCGTCATCGTAAAACCCGGAAAGAACCTCTCTGTACAAACTATCATCAAAGTCCAAATCCGGCCTGATTAATATACCGGAATATTTTCTGAAATTTTCGATCAATGTTCTGTACGCAAGCACAGGAATATTTGATAAACCGGATGGAAGCCCATCCGCCGTTAAAACTTTTATGGTAATACTTAAATTCTTCCCGCCCTCCCCGCTGTAAGGATTTTTAAAGTCCTGAGTGTTTTCCCTGCTGCCCTTTGCATATAAAGGTAAAATAAAAATAGAAAAACAAAAAAGCAAAAGCCCCAGGTTTTTCATTTTAGAATTCTCTTAATGAATGGTATGAACCCCTTCGGTGACTGCGCTCGTTCGGTCATGCCCGAGTAAACTCGAGCATGACTCTCTCTTCGCTTGTCAATCATAAGCGGTTTCCAAAAATAATTCCAATAATTTTATTAACATATATTCACTATCCGTTTCTTTATAAGGTTCCATATTGACATTTTCATCTTCATCTATAAATGTGTACCATAAAGAATAATTTGCCTCTGTTCCTGTAGTGTTTGTCAGCCAGATTTGTTTATCACTGTTTTCAACAGGAACACCAGCCAGGAAATATAGTTTTTTCCCGTCAGACCAGGGTATTGTTTTATTTTTAAAATTTGTTAAATAAAATTTATTATTCATTTCCATTTGGACTTTTACCATTTAAAGTTATTATTTCTTCAATTTTAATATAAATTAAATCTGATACCCTGCGCGAAATATTTCCTGTTACAATACCTGTTATAATCCATATAATTGATATAATTACAGCTAAAATGATTAGTGGAACTGATATATTTCCGCCAACTGCCAGCATTATAAAAAATGGAATTAATGTAATAACAATTGTTATTATGCTTAGGATTATAGCAATCTTTCCGGTGATTTGAAAAACCGCTTTTTTTGTTACTGTGTTAATATATTGCTTAAGAATTTGATAATTTGTTATTTTAATTATTCCTGTAATAAAGTCATTAATTAAAATCTTTTTTATTATTTTGCCAGATAGTCCTTTTAAGCTGCCAATTGCTTCGATTAACTTTTGTAGTTTAATTTGAGATATATCATTTAGTTCTTCTGGTGATTTTTCATTTATCATGTTTTAGATATTCCAAAAAAATAATGAGTTATACCTTCTTTATTATTAAAATTTATCTTTTTTGTTAATCATTGCCAAAACACAAGATATTAGGTAACTAATAAAAAATGTTATAAAAAATGTTAGGGTATCGCTACTAGCGTTAAAAGCCCAACCTATGGCAAGAAATATACCTACGATTAGGAAAATAATCCTCTTTATAATGCCTAAACAAAAATAAATAACTAAAAATGGTATTATTAATGGTATAATCCCAAACATCCCTACTGGTTCACCATTAGTTTCACCATTAAAACCAACAGAAACCATAATAATAGAAAATACTGTCAATAAAGGAGCAGCAATACGCCCAATTTTCCAAAGCTGTTTTTGACGTTCTTTTTCTTCAAGTTCACGTTCACGTTCACGTTCACGTTCTTCTTGTTCCTTTTGTTTACGTTCTTTTTCTTCTGCTTGCCATTTCTGGCCTTCTTCTGATGCAAGCCACTCCTGATGTTCCCGTTCCTTACGCTCACGTTCTTCCTGTTCGCGTTTTTCTTTTTCCAACCACTCTTTCGCCTTTACATGTCCTTGATCTCCCGCTTTATTAAACCACTTAATAGCTTTATCAGAGTCTTTTGTAATACCATCCCCATTTAAATACAAAACACCCAATTCATATTGAGCATCCATGTTACCCTGTTCCGCTGCTTTAGTGAACCATTCAGCCGCTTCTTTATATTCTTTATATTCTATACAAGCCTTACCCATATAAAGTTGTGTATCAGGATCATGTTTTAGCAATTTTTCCTGCCATTTGTTCCATTGCTCTTTATCTTTAGGTACACCAACTCCTTTGAAATACATAAAAAACAAGTTCTTTTGAGCTTGAATATTTTCTTGTTCAGCCAGAATCGTTAATTCGTGTAACGCATCAGTATCTCCTTGTTTCGCAGCTTGAAAAAACCATTCAGCAGCTTTGATCTTATCTTCTGTAAAATCACCCATATAGAACTGTGCTCTTGTATAACCCTGTTCTGCCGCTTTCCTAATCCATTCTATTCCTTTTACCTTATCTTCTGGTATACCTTGTCCAGTTAATAATTGAAGTCCTAACTTCATTTGCGCATCTGCGTAACCTTGTTCTGCTGCTTTTTCAAACCATTTTGCAGCCATTTCTAAATCTTTAAGTCCAAGAAAGCTAATGCCTAAAAAATGCTGGGAAATAACATCACCCTTTTCTGCTTTATCTTGAGCTTGTAATATTGCATATCTAACTTCTTGTTCAGTCATAAAAAT
>JAIRQN010000054.1 GCA_031256445.1 Treponema sp.
CTATTTATCCTTGTTTTGATTGGCTAAAAACTTGATGATACTTTTCATGTCTTCGATTGGGATATCCTGTTTATCCTGAATAATGACTTCCTTTATATCACCTGTTTCATCGTCAATTATATAGTGCTTATTTTCTACGGTAATAACTACTTTACCCATATTTTCCTCCTGTTTTTCCATTTGGCAGGGACAGACATTAGTTTCCGGTGTTCAGACACCCTGTCGCTGCTGTTGTTTAACATTATCCATCAAGAATGTGAGAAGGAAGATACCCGCTTACCAATAGGTTTTTTGGCTGGCGTTATTATGCTCATCTGCAAACCCAAAGCCGTGATAAGTTTCTGTATGGTGGCGAATTCGGGGTTGCCGTTTTCGGATAGGGTTTTGTAAAGTCCCTGGCGGCTGATACCCATTTTTTCGGCAAGATTTGTCATGTTACGGGCACGGGCTACATCTCCCAGAGATCGGGTGATTTCAGAAATATCCCCGCTTTCAAATGCCGCTTTTAGATATTCGGAGATATACTCCTCATTATCCATGTGTTCGGTTACGTCCCACTTTTTCAATTTTAAAGCCATTTCTTAAACCTCCTCAGCAAGATAGCTTGCCTTATTGATGTCCGCTTCCTGATTGCGTTTATCGCCTCCGCAAAGCAGAATTATTATTCTATTGTCTCTAATAACATAATAAAGACGATAGCCTGGGCCATAATCAATTCTCATAGCCTTGACTTCTCCTGCTTCGGTCTTCCAATCACCGAAGTTACCATGTTTTGCACGGTCAATACGTTTGTCGATACGGGCTTTAGCTCTTTCATCCCTCAGAGAGGAGTACCATTTAGTATAAACTTCGGTTTCATAAACCTGATATTCAATATTCATTGAGTTATAAACCCTATAAAAGACAGTAAACTATAGTTGACGATTAGTCAAGTGCTAAATTAATGAAAGTGTCCGAGAAGTTTTCAACTTTTCGAACACCGCCTTTATTTTTTTCGGTTGATTGGATAACAAGGTTTTGACCAATGGTGTGGTGACTTCGACATTGTGCTTGTTTAATTTTGATATGCTGTCAAACAGTTCTTTGTTTGGGTGCGGCAGGTTTTGCATTTTTGGCAGGGACAGACACCGGGGACAGACATTGGTCTCCGGCGGCAATCACCACCCTAAAAAAAGTCGCTTCCAGTGGTTTTTTTGGAGGTCAGGCTTTAAAAACCTTTACTTTCTTGTATACTTAAAGAATGCCAATGTATGCCTTGATTAAATTCAACCAAGCAGCGTTCAGACACGACAAGACAGAAGCCGATATTTTAAGGGCTTTTGAAACATTCGTTTACGAAGACCCCATAGAAGACGCTGACAATAAGTACCTCTTGATTGGGTTTGACCTTAATGGTAATTTGATTGAAGTAATGTATAATAAGATAGATAACGATGCTATCAATGTATTTCATGCTATGCCTTGCCGAAGGGAATATCGTGAAATGATATAGAAACAGGAGTTAATTATGCCAGAAATGACAGAAGAAGAAGCGTTTGCTTTGGACGAATTGTGGACAAAAACTACTCCCAAAATAAAAAAAGGTGAGGGAGGTTTCTTTACGGAACGCCGAGCCAGAATGTTGCTTCTTGATGAGAAAACAGTCCATATTCTTGACGCTCGCGCTAAATCTATGCATCAGACCCCTTCTGAATTTATTACCCAACTTATTCAAAAGGAAATGGTTGCTGCGGTTTAGGGGACAGACACCAGCCCCGGAGTCAGTCACCGCGCACTGCCATCAATTTGAGCCTCCGGTGTCAGTCGCCGTACCGCTTCCTATCAAAGAGCTCTCCGGTTTGATGGGAGAACTCTCTCTACGCTACAGATGTTGTCCTTCAGCTTCACGCTACCCGGCAGTTTGGGGTGACAGGCACGCCGCGCCTTCGTTAATTTTGGTATCTGTGGAGTACAATATCTACTTTTGAAGAAGCCATTTCATTAAATGAATCAGGAGGGAGCGCCATTTTTAGCTGCTCTGCATATTTCTCGTCTTCGGCTATATGTTTTCTGTATTGTTCATTAATATCATGAATAACTAAAACATTTGGCGTACTTACATCAAACTGTCCAAAATATCTATCATTTTTAGTGATTGCCTTTGGTCTGGATTTTTCAAGTGATTCATATATTTTGTTTCCATCAAAAAGAATAAAAGATGTAAATTCCTCCTTTACTTCATTTTCTTCTCCGTAAAGGGCTAAACGCATTGTCCCTTCTTTTATTGAGAATTCATAGATTGCAGTATTATCTCCTATTCTTTCATCAAAAACTCCATCAACATTTCTGCCTATCATTATCCATTTTCCGTCAAGCGCCATCGCTCCTTCAGGCAATGTCTCCCTTTGGGGCTGTCGCGCATGATGACATAATTAAAACCATGAGAACCACAATACCAAATAAACTCTTTTTCATACAAATCTCCTTTGCGGTTTTTATGCCGCCGCCGGCATATTTTTACTTCCATACGGAAATTTTTCTACTCTACCTTCCCCGCGCCCGTCGCGCTTCTTCAAGAAACCGCCTAATGTTGGCATCATTCGGATTGATTCGCAGGGCGGCTTCATAATCTGCGATGGCGCGGTCAAAATCGTTTCTGTAATAATATATGTTGCCGCGATTGTAATACGCATAGAAATAATTGGGGTCAAGTCTTATCGCATGGGTGTAGTCGGCAATAGCGCTGTCATACTCCGTTTTATCATAATACACATTGCCGCGGTTGTAATACGCACCGGCATAATTGGGGTTAAGTCTTATCGCACGGGTAAAATCCTCAATCGCCCGGTCATAATCCTTTATGTTGCTATAATCGTTACCGCGGTTGTTATATGCCTCAGCGAAATTTGGATCAATCCTTATTGCCTGGGTATAGTCAGCGATTGCCTTGTTATAATCGCCTATATTTGAGTACATAATGCCGCGGCTGTTATACGTTTTAGCGTCATTTGGGTTAATCCTTATCGCCTGGATAAAATCCGCGATTGCCCTGTCATGATCGCCTGTGTTTACGTACGCATCGCCGCGGTTGATATACGCATTTATATAATTTGGGACAATCTTTATCGCCTGGGTATAGTCGGCAATAGCATTGTCATAGTCATCTTTGTAGGAATACGCATTGCCGCGTTCAACATAGGCCTTGGCATAATCGGGGGCAAGCCTTATGGCCTGGGTAAAATCATTAATGGCCAGATCGTATACCTTGGCTGTTTCCGCGAGGGTAATCTGTCCAGTCTCATGACGAGTTTCAATATAGCTGAAATTTTCTTCATTTTTTATTACGTGTGTCCTGCTTGCCACAAGCGCCCTGCCGCGCAGCATATAAGCAGCAGCCATGTCCGGGTTTAATTTAATTGCTTCATCAAAATCCGCTATGGCTGTTTCATAATCGCCGCGGCTTGCAAACAGAATGCCCCGGTCAAGGAAAGTTCCGGCGGTCTGCGGCGTAACATCAGCGCTTACTCCGTATTTGGCAACCTTGGTCGTTGTATGCTGCCTTGTTATAGCAGCTAACATTCGTTGTGTTGTATTGTCAGAACGTACATCAAGGCGAGTAACGCTTGCACGGACAGCGGTTTCCACATTGATTGCATTGGTTCTGTAGCGGTACATACTGTCTAAATTAAGCATTTGTCCGGTTATAACCATGTCTGCGGCAAGGAATTTGCCAATAGATTTTGCGCTTTCATCGCTAACTTCGCCTGACATCTGAAAGTCGAGTTCCTTAAATACATATTCAAGATTCTGGCGATCCGCCACTTCGATATTCCGGTCAAAAAGCGCTCCGGTAAGTTCTTCCATGATGTAGTCTGAAATATTGTCGTGTTCTGATTCAAAAGCTACGATAGCGACACGGCTTCCGGCAGGCAGGTTGTTTGCAATTTGTTCCGCAGACTGTTCTATCGCGTCATACAGGCTATATCCGCTTCCGCTTCCGGTGCTGGCGCAGGAAATGAAAAGGATCATGAGGGCGGCGATTGCCGCCATGGATTTACGGTTCATACGAAGCCCCTTGAGAAAAAATAGTTGTATTGGGATATGCTGTTAGATAGTTGCCGCGGTTTTTAGAGAGTGTGTATAATTTGCCTGCTGCCTGCTGCCTGCTGCCTGCTGCCTGCTGCCTGCTGCCTGCTGCGCTGAAGCGTTCAGCTTGGAGTTTGCGGTGCAAACTCCGCCCAATTTCAGCAGGACCGAACTTCCGTTGTTCGAGGTTTTGGAGTCTTTTACTGCCCAACAAGGCGTTTTTTCGATCATTGGGAGCATAATGGCCTATCCTATTTCGGTTTTGCTATAATTTCCGCAAGGCCGGGGTTCTTCGCCAGCTCGGCTTTTAAACCTTCGGCGCGGCCCTTGTTTACATAGTCTTTGCTCTGGAAAGAATAGGTAAAGTGAGTATGCGTATCGTAATTTCCTTTCATCAGAGCGTAAGCGTCTTCTGTCATTACAAGTTCCTCATCTGTCGGGATAATGTAAACCGGTATTTTGGATTCAGGTTTGCTGATAATCGTTTCGGTATTTCTTGTATGCGACATCTCGTTCCTGCGGGGATCGTATACAATGCCTATGCCGTCAAGGTTTTCCAGAATCTTGTTCCGCATGAACCACGCGAACTCGCCCACGCCCGCTGTAAAAACAAGAGCGTCCACTCTGCCAAGAACGGCCTGATACGCTCCTATGTACTTTCTTACATGGTGGGCTTCGATGTACTGTGCGCGCAGCGCCGTCTTGTCTCCCGCGACCGCGGCGGCCTGAATGTCCCGCCTGTCCGTATGCTTGCCTGTCATTCCCAAAAGCCCGGCTTTTTTATTCAGGGCGCTTTCCACCTCAGCCGCGCTCATGCCTGTTTTGCGCATAATGTAGAAGGGCAGAGCCGGGTCTATGTCGCCGGATCGGGTTCCCATTATAAGCCCTTCAAGAGGAGTAATACCCATTGATGTGTCAAACGAGCAGCCGTCTTTTACCGCGTTCACAGACGCGCCGTTGCCGATGTGGCAGATAATCAAATTTGTTTTAAAAGGATCCTGCCCCAAAAGAACCGCGGCCCTTTTTGCCGTGTAAAGAAAACTGGTGCCGTGAAAACCGTAGCGGCGCACATGGTACTTTTCGTACCATTCAGACGGAACCGCGTACATATATGACTCAGGGGGCATTGTCTGATGCCAGGCGGTGTCCATTGTAGCGCAGTGCGGCACATCGGGAAGCACTTTTTTCGCCGCTTCAATGCCCATGATATTTGCCGGATTGTGCAGAGGGCTCATGTCCTGCATCTCGGCAAAAGCTTCCATTGCCGCGTTGTTTACAATAACGGACTTTGTGAATTTATCGCCGCCGTGCACAACGCGGTGGCCTACCGCCTTGATTACCGACATGTCGCTGATTACGCCTGTGTCCTTGCTTGTCAGCGTTTTGATGATAAGGTTAATCGCGTCTGTGTGGGTTGGGCAGTCGTGTTCAAATACGACTTCTTCCTTTCCTTTTGCCTTGTGTGTGATAAATGAACCGCCGATTGTTACTTTTTCAACTATGCCTACAGCCAGCACATCTTTGCTTTCCCAATCGTACACCTGATATTTCGCAGATGAAGATCCGCAATTCAATGTTAATATAATCATAATAACCGCCTTTTTTTGTATATTATTCTGTCTGATTATACCATGTTATTAAAAAAAAAGAAAGATAAATATAAATTATGGTTAAATTATTGTATCTATTGATTAAATGTTATTTTAATAGTAACATTCCATGATCCATAGGAGTTATTCATGAAAATTGGTTTTCTTGAAAAAATCGGCCAAAGCACGCGCCGAATGTCGATAAAAAGTAAATTTGTTATTTTTTCCGTATTTTTATTTTCACTGATATTAATTGGCGGAAGTATAATTTTCGTTATTTCCATGAAACAGTTAACGCTGACCAATTTAGGTCATGATCTGAAAAATGAAATTGAAATTGAACGGATAAAACTGGAAGCGTCGGTCAACGGCGAAATCGCGATAGCGCTTAAAATGGCTACATCTCCCCTGATAATTTCCCACTTCATGAATCCTTCGGACAGCGATCTTCGCAGGCTCGCGTTCGCGGAAATTGTCGGTTATCAGTATGCCTTTAAAAGCAATACCGTTTTCTGGGCAAGCGATGTAGACAAGGAATTCTATTTTGACGAAAACACCCATTATACCATTAATGTTGATAGTCATGAAAACTACTGGTACAGGATGACGTTATACGAAACCGAAAAATATAACTTTAACATTAACTACAACGCGGAAATAAAAAAGATAATGCTCTGGATTAACGCGCCCGTGTTCAGTTCCAGGAACAACCCCATTGGCCTTGTAGGGACAGGAATCGATCTTACAAATTTTATCGAAACCATATACAAAGGTTATAAATCAAACGCTTCGTTATACTTCTTTAACGATATGGGTGAAATAACCGGAGCGAAAAAAACCAGCCTGATCACGGATAAAGTTACCATGGAAAAAGAGCTTGGGGATAACGGCAAAAATATTTTCGACGCGGCAAAGAGATTAAACCCCGGTGACAGCGTTAATTTTTCTGTCCCCGGCGGCGAGGCCGCTGTCAGCGGCGTGCCGGCTCTTGGCTGGTATATTGCCGCCATTCAGTCGGCGGGAATTGTTGACGCGCTTAATACGAACATGACCGGAGTTTTCCTGGCGATGATTGCCGTTATCGCGGTTATTTTTATTGTTTTCTTTCTTTTTATTACCGGAATTTTAAAGCCGCTGGATTCAATGGTAAAAAACCTTGAAATAATAATGACGGACTGGGATCTAAACCGCAGGATTAACCTGAACCAGCATGATGAAATCGGTACGTTAGGTGAATATTTCAACAAAACATTCCACCAGATGAAGAAGCTGATTGTTGGAATAAAAAAGCAGACATTTACATTGTCCGACACCGGCGATGAATTGACTTCCTATATGGTCACCGCAGGAAAAATTATTGAGGGGATTGATTCAAACATTCAGGATATGAGAGAGCAGGTGTTATCCCAGTCAGACAAGGTGAACGCGGCCGCAGGCTCAATGGAGCGGATAATTAAAGGGCTTGACACGTTAAATGATCATATCGCGCTTCAGGCGCAAAGCGTGGCTCAGTCTTCGTCCGCGATTGAAGAAATGCTCGCGAATATTCAGTCCGTTACGCAGACGCTGGTAAAGAATACCGCCAATATTTCTTCCCTTGCCGAATCTTCCGAGGCAGGCAGGGCGGATCTGCAGAAAGTCGCGGCTGATATTCAGGATATAGCGCACGAGTCCGAAGGGCTTTTGCAGATTAACTCGGTAATGCAGAATATCTCCAGTCAGACAAATCTTCTTTCCATGAACGCGGCTATAGAAGCGGCGCATGCCGGAGAGTCTGGCAGAGGTTTCGCCGTAGTAGCTGATGAAATCCGCAAGCTGGCTGAAAATTCCGGGGTACAGTCAAAAACAATCAGCGCGGTGCTTAAGAAAATAAAGTCGTCGATAGACGCGATTACCAAATCAACCGGCATTGTACTGGAACGTTTTGGAACCATTGAAAATGAAGTAGCGACAGTATCAACGCAGGAAAACCAGATTCGCAACGCCATGGAAGAACAGGGGGTGGGCAGCCGTCAGATACTTGAAGCTATAAGCCAGTTGAATAACGTTACTGATTTGGTAAAAAGAGCTTCTTCTGAAATGACCGTAGAAAGCAAGGACGTATTAACGCAGAGCAATTCGCTTAAACAGATTACCGGAGAAGTCGCAGGCAGTATGGATGATATTTCCGGTAATATTGACGAAATCACGGGAGCGATAAACAGGGTGAGGGAAATATCCACGGAAAACAAGGAAAATATCGGTTCTCTCAGCACGGAAGTAGCCCGGTTTAAAGTGGAAAAATAGTGCGGGTAATAATACAATAAAAAATGTTAATTATCAGTTTCGACGCGGTCGGTGACATTGAGTTTGACCGTCTGCTGCGGTATCCGGCGTTCAGCGCATTGGCGAAACAATCCTCCGTTTTCCGCGGCGTATCAACTGTTTTTATCAGCAATACATACCCTGTCCACACTTCTGTAGCGACCGGCGTTTTGCCGTGTGAACACGGCATAACTTCAAATACGCAGGAGTTTCCCTGCGCAAATCCTGTATGGAACAGCGATGAAAGAATGATTCGCGTAAAAACAATCTGGCAGTATGCAAGTGAAAAAGGAATAAAGACAGCGGCTGTTTTATGGCCGGTAACCGGATTTTCCAAAACAATTAATTATAATATTCCGGAAGTGATTCCCCGCCCCGGAAAGAGCCAAATAATAACAAGCCTTAAAGCGGGAAGCCCAATTCTTCAGTTAATTTTGTTTTTGCGTTACGGTAAAATCATGAAAGGTTTTAATCAGCCGCAGCTTGATAATTTTTCAACAGCCTGCATGACGGATATTCTGCGCGGGAAACTTCGCCGCAGCAGGCGCAATAAAAAGCCGGCGCTTGCCCTTGTGCATTTAACCGCCTATGACACGATATGTCATTATAACGGATTGGGAAGCGAAGCGCTGGAAGAAGCCTTTCAGTCATTGGACAAAAATCTCGCGGCTCTTCTTGACGCCGCTGATGACGATGACATTATCGTGTTTTCCGATCACACCCAGCTCAATATACATACTGTTGCCGATCCAAACATCATGCTTGTAAAAGAAGGATTGATTTATCAAACCGGCGACGGTTATATTGGCGGCGAAAACGGCTGCTTTTTTGAATCTGCCGGCGGTTCGGCATTCTTTCACGCAGGGAAATTACCGCCGCAGCGCATTGAAAATTTGCGCTCCCTTGCCGGTAAAAGCGAAGGATTCCGCCGGTTTTTAACCGCTGATGAAATGCGTGAAACAGGGCGTGATGACGCCGCCTTTGGCTTTTGCGCGAAGGCCGGTTTCTGTTACGAGATATTCGGCGCTGAAAAAAAAGGAAATCACGGGTACCCTCTGGATATGGACGATTATAAAGTATTTTACATGGTTAAAGGATTCGGCCTTCAGCCGGGCATCAATAAAGGCGGCAGCCTGCTTGATATCGCTCCTCTTGTAAAAAAGCGGATTGATGATGCAGTTTAACCGTAATCAGCCATATCAGGAAAAAACATTATCGCTTGATAAATGAAATAAAACATAATATTATTTACATACAGGAGGCGTGTTTATATGAGTGATGAAAAGAATGTCGTTGTAACAGTATGCGGACGCAATGATACAATCGAAAAATTCTCGATAAGTATTTTGGCAGAGGCCGCCAGTTATTGCGAAACGATAAACAGTCTGCAACTGGAAGGCGAATCGTGGGTAAACGCCAAAGTTATAAGCCCTGGCACCCATTATACGCTGGAAAATTTTTTACCGGTTAGATTCGATGTCATATTAAAACTGGATGACAGGGCCATTCAGAAAATTATGCGCGAAGTGGATTCTCAGGAACTTGCCCTGGCGCTCAAGAGCGAGAACGCCGACGTGCAGGACAAGATATTCAAAAATATGTCCAGGCGCGCGGCAGGTATACTTAAAGAAGATATGGAGTATATGGGGCCGGTACGTTTAAAGGACGTGGAAAAAGCACAGGAAAAAATCATTGGTATTATGCATCAGCTGGAAAACACGGGTGAAATTATAATCGCGCCAACAGGAGATATAATACAATGAAACGCAATGAATTTATTTCGCAATATAATGTTTTTTCCAAACGCGCCTTCGCGTGCGCCGAAAAAGCGCGAAGAGAAGGCCTGTTATCTCTGGAAGATGAAATCGAGCCGGAAAAGATCGCCGCAAGAGATATATTTGAATACGGAATTAGTTTGGTAATTGACGGTACCGATTCACAGATCGTAGATAAAATTCTTTCAAATATAGTAGCGCAGGATACCGATGAATTTTCACGTCTTTTTAAAACCATCCAGAAAGAAGCGACGCTTTTGCTGTATTCAGGCATACATCCGAGGCTTCTTTGCGCGGTGCTGAACTCGTATACCGATTTGCCGTTATCAGACGATGTAGTAACAGAAGAAGGAACAGAAGACGGTATTATTGATCTTCCTTAAAACGTTGATAACTGCTTCTTCCCCAGACCCACAAAATAAGTCTCAACTGACTCGCCTCTGCAGGCCTGCGGCTTGAAACTTTTCGCAGTTGTAAAAAGCGACTTCATCCGTTTTAAAACAGAGCCGCTGCCGCCGCCCTGGAAAATCTTTAAAGCCAGATTGCCTCCGTTAGCCAAAATATTTTCCGCGTAGGTCATTACTGTTTCCGCGAGTTCACAGGAACGGGCGGCGTCAACAATATGATTGCCGGTAGTGCCCGGCGCGGCGTCGCTTATGATCACCGAGTACGGGCCTTTCGCGTAAAGAGCGCCCCGCACTTCCTCTGTGGTAATATCACCCTGAATAAAGAAAAAATTGCCATTGTCAAAAAGGCCCTTGTCAAACTCGCGGGAAAGGGGCGAAAGGTCCGCTGAGCAGAGAAATCCCTTGTTTATAAATTTTCTCAACACATAGAGGCTCCAGCTTCCCGGAGCGGCGCCCAAATCAAGCGCGCGAAGGCCGTTCGCCTTCTCAAAGCAGGGTTTAAAAAGAGAAAATTTTTTATCGATTTCCATCAATTTGTACACCGAGCGGGCAGGGTATCCTTCGTTTCGCGCCTTCTGCTGCCAGAAATCCGGTTTCTTGTAATCCGCCATATTTTTCCTGTATAATTGTCAAAGGTGATTATGAATATTGAGTATACACAAAGAATAGAAAAAATTGAAGCGGAGCTGAAACGCTGGCTTCCGGAGGCATCCGCGAATAGCCAGATATTGCGCGGCTGGGCGCAAACGGTTTTTCCGAATGCAGGAAAGGAAATAAGCGCTGATGAAATGGAAGCGCTTTTGGCGCCGGGAAGAGATATACTTTCACGCGGGGGCAAACGATGGCGTCCCCTGCTGATGACTCTTGTCTGCGAAAGCCTGGGAGGCGCAGGAGCGGCTCTTCCTTTTTCTCCGCTTGTTGAATTTTGCCATAACGCAAGTCTGATTCATGATGATATCGAAGACAATTCAGATCAAAGAAGAGGCAAACCATCGATTCATGTTATTTATGGGGTAGATTCAGCCATTAACTGCGGCTCTTTTCTTTACTTTTTGTCTCTTTCCTGCATTGATAATTTGGAAAATGGCGAAAAGAAAAACCGAATCTACAGTTTGTGGGCAGATTGCATGCGCAGCCTTCATTTTGGCCAGGCGATTGATATCAGGTGGCACAGGGAGATTTCGCTTGTTCCTTCCCCGGACGACTATTATTTTATGAGCGAGATGAAAACCGGCAGTCTTTCCCGGTTTGCCGCGGGGATTGGCGCGTACGCGGCGGACGCGTCACCGGAGACAGCGCGGGAATTCGGCAATGCTGCGGAAAAACTCGGCATTGGGTTCCAGATACTGGATGATGTTAAAAACCTGACTACCGGGAATCCAGGTAAAAAACGGGGAGACGACATTATAGAAGGGAAAAAAAGCTATCCCGTTCTTCTGTACCTGCAAAAATACCCTGAAAAAAGCAGAAAGGTCTTCTATTGCTTCCATCAGGCGAAAATGAACGGCATCAGCGCGCCGGAAGCGGAAGATCTGATTCATGCTCTCAGCGAAACCGGAGTTTTGGCGGAAGCTGAAGAAAAAGGACGCTCCCTGACAAATGAAGCGCGCGAAGTGTTTACCTCTTCCGGGAGTGTTGATAAAAACGCCGCAGGCCTTCTTGGCGGTCTTATCGACATGATTATATAACGGAAATATGCGGGAAATGTTCGTCAGCGATATTTGGTCAATTGTTAAAACAATAAATGGCAGCGCGGTGCTTTTGAAACCGCGTAAAATGGAATTAGCGGTGCCGATTTTTATCGGTATTCCGGAAATGCAGTCCATTTTAATCGCTTTGGAAGGAGTAAACCTGCCCCGTCCGATGACCCATGACCTGTTTATCAACATGCTCACCCATGTTAACCTTTCAGTAAGAAAAGTCGAGATTCATGAATTAAAAAATGATGTTTTTCATGCCCGTCTAATTATAACAGGAGGCGAATATACAAAAGAGAACCCGCTTGTCATGGATAGCCGCCCTTCTGACGCTTTTGCCATCGCAGTCCGTAAAAAATGCCCGATTTTATTATCATCCTCGGTTATTGAGCAAACCGGGATTCCTCTGGATTTCTTTGTTGAGAATATTGAGGATAATACCGATAATAAATACAAATCGCTAATGCAACAACTTGAACAGGCTGTTGCGGAAGAAGAGTATGAGCAGGCGGCTGAAATTCGGGATCTGCTAAAAAAACTTCAAAGTGAGACAGAACCTGAATAAAAAGCATTTTTTTATTGCTGCAATGCGCGTAATTACTGCGAGGTATTGCATAAATTTTTTTAATTGAGTAGTATTTGTATATGTCAATCATCAGCGAAAACGGTTTTAACAGGAATTTTAATCAGGTTCATGAAAATATTTTCAGACTGATTGCGTGCTTATGCCTTGCGTTTATCATAATGCCAGGTTTTTCCGTAAAACAAAAGGAAATTCCGGCCGCCGAACATGGCATCGGCGGCGGCGATTTCTTTCAGGAAGCCGGTTCAGGTGATGATTATGGCATTTTAACATCGCTCAGAATGAATGATTTTGACATTCATACGCAGATTGAAACCGCTGTTCCTGAACCGGAGTCGCTTTCCAAGTCAAGAACGCTGTTTTATGACTCATATACAGTCGAGCCAGGAGAGAATATTTCAGGTCTGGCGATTGATTTTGGTTTAAATCAGGGTACAATTGTTTCTGTTAATAAAATTTCCAATACCCGTCTTTTACAAATAGGAAAAGTGTTAAAAATCCCGAATCAGGACGGGATTCTGCATGCGGTTAAGAAAGGCGAAACCATTAGCTCCATTGCCGGGTCATATAAAGCGGATATCGAAGAAATAAAAATCGCCAATGAGCTGTTTTCCCATAGGTTAAAACCTGGCACAGACCTTTTTATTCCCGGAGCGCAGCTTGACTGGCTGAAACTTCAGGAAATTAACGGCGATTTGTTTATATGGCCTGTTAACGGCTATATTACTTCCAATTATGGCTACAGAAGAGACCCGTTTAATGCAAGCAGACGCCAATTTCACTCAGGTATAGACATTAAAGGAACTACCGGTACTCCTATCAGGGCAGCAATGGCCGGCCGTGTCAGTATGACCGGGTATGACCGTATTCTTGGGAATTTTGTGATAATTAACCATCATTCCGGTTATCGTACCGTATACGGGCACATGAATGTCATCAGGACAAGAACAGGAGCCTATGTCGGCACAGGGGAACGTATCGGCGATGTCGGCAATACCGGCTCAAGCACCGGGCCGCATCTGCACTTTACGGTTTATAAAAACGGCGTTACAGTAAATCCCCGCCCGTTAATCAGATAGTTTCGTGTATTCTTTCACATATCCGATTTTCTCCTTGTTAACCTGTAATTTCTAATTTATACTGAACCAATAACAAATTCAGGAGGATATTATGGCTGAGTTAAAAGGTTCCAAAACAGAACAGAATTTAAAAGACGCATTTGCGGGTGAATCCCAGGCTCATGTGAAGTATCAGTATTACGCTTCAAAAGCGGAAAAAGAAGGCTATCAGCAGATTGGCGCGATATTTAAAGAGACCGCGCTTAACGAGAAGGAACACGCAAAGATATGGTTCAAACTGCTTCATGGCAATGATGTCCCTGTTACCACAGTTAATCTTAAAGACGCCGCGGACGGGGAGAATTTTGAATGGACAGATATGTACGCCGGTTTCGCCAAAACAGCCAAAGAAGAAGGCTTTAACGATATTGCGGTTCTGTTTGAAGAGGTTGGGAAAATTGAAAAAGAGCATGAGGAACGTTACCGCAAACTCCTTGCCAATATTGGGGGAAATCTTGTGTTTTCACGTGACGGCGATCAGGTATGGCAATGTTCTAACTGCGGTCATATAGCAATTGGCAAAAACGCGCCGGATCTTTGCCCTGTCTGCAAACATCCAAAAGCGTATTTTCAGATTAAAGCGCAAAATTATTAATCATGAAAGCCGGAATTGACAGACAGCAGGCATGGGATCTTCTTAAACAGTACAACAAAGACCCCTTTCATCTGCAGCATGCTTTAACTGTAGAAGGGGTAATGAAATGGTTCGCAGGCGATCAGGGGTTTGCCGGTGAACAGGAATTCTGGGCAATAGCGGGTCTTTTGCATGACATTGACTTTGAACAGTTTCCGCAGGAGCACTGTTTAAAAGCGCCGGATTTACTGCGCGCCGGCGGCTGCAGCGATGAGCTGATTCACGCTGTTTGCTGTCATGGTTACGGTATGACCGCCGTTGACGCGAAACCGGAACACCCAATGGAAAAAATTCTTTTCGCCTGCGATGAACTGACCGGCCTTGTCTGGGCGGCCGCCATTATAAGGCCGTCCAAAAGCGTCATGGACATGGAAGTTAAATCCGTTAAAAAGAAGTTCAAAACCCCCGCTTTTGCCGCCGGCTGTTCCCGCAAGGTAATTGAAGACGGAGCTGCGCTTTTGGGCTGGGAGCTTGATACCCTGATGGAAAAAACCCTTCTGGCGATGAAGAGCTGCGAAGCCGAAGTTAACGCCGCCGCCCTGGCGATAAAAAACGCCTGATTTTCATGCCGGAAAAAACAGCGAAAGAACGCGTAGTGTGCGCCATGTCAGGCGGCGTTGACAGTTCTGTCGCCGCCGCTCTTTTGCTGGAACAGGGTTTTAAATGTATTGGCGTAACGCTTAAACTTTTTAATTCCGAAAGCGGATGCTGTTCCCTTGCGGATGTTAACGACGCGGGAAATGTGGCTTTCAGTCTTGGCATGGATCATTATGTCCTTAATTTTACAAAAGAATTTGACAAAGAGGTGATTCAGCGCTTTGTCGATACATACGAGGCGGGCGCGACTCCCAATCCCTGCATTGAATGTAACCGTCATATAAAATTTAATCTGCTTCTTTTGCGAGCTCTCCAGCTGGAGTTTGACATTCTGGCGACAGGCCACTATGCGCGCATAACGCATGATGCTTTAAGCGGCAGATTCCTTTTGCAAAAAGCGCTGGATGAAAAAAAAGATCAAAGTTATGTGCTTTATTGCCTGACCCAGAAACAGCTTGAAAGGACTCTTTTTCCGCTTGGAGAGTTATCCAAAAATCAGGTGCGTAAAATCGCGGAAGAAAAAAAGTTTATTAACGCTTCCAAGGGAGAAAGCCAGGACATCTGCTTTGTACCTGACGGCGATTACGCTGATTTTATAACGCGGTACACTGGTAAAACATACCCGTGCGGCGATATTCTGGATACCGAAGGCAATATTATAGGTTCCCACATGGGCCTGATCCGTTACACGACAGGCCAGCGCCGTGGACTGGGAGTGGCAGCTAACGTTCCTGTCTATGTGGTTTCAAAATCGGTCAGGGACAACACCGTTACCCTGGGCCCGGATTCCGCCCTTTACAGCAAATCCCTTAACGCCGCCTGTATTAATCTTATAGCATGCGGCGATTTAAAAAAACCTTTGCGCGTAATGGTTAAAACACGCTATCTGCAGGCTGCGCAAAGCGCCGTTGCCGAACAAACTGGCGAAGACAGCCTGCGCATTGACTTTGACTCTCCGCAGAGAGCCATTACTGCGGGGCAGGCTGCTGTTATGTATGACGGGGATATTGTTGTAGGCGGCGGGACTATAACGTCTTAACCCATTCTTCCGTTTTTTGAATTACGCTTTCCGCGTTTCTTATTGGATACTTAAAGTCAATTTCCGATACGAATTCATTGCCTGTCAGCATTTCTTTTAATTTGTTCATTGCCCTGCCTGCGCCGCCTCCGTGACACAGGAAAAGGGCGATCTTTTTCCCGCTGATCTTTGTCTGGGAAAGGAATGTTTTTATCGCGGGAGCCGGACTGCCCGCCCAGACAGGGCTTCCAAAGATGATAAGGTCGTATGCCTCAGCGTTAAAATTGACAGGTTTTATTTCCGGTATTATTTTTAAGATAACCTGTTTCCCGCCCCATAAATATTTGGCAAGGCCTGTGCGTTTTTTGTTATCTGTAATTTCTATCTGTACAATATCCGCTTTTATTTGTTTTGCGATTTGCCTTGCGACAAAAGTGCAGTTTCCTTCGAATGAATAGTATATTACTGCCGCTTTCATATCAGGACCCCATAAGCGATTTGGTAAACGCGGGCGAAGAGTACCATAAGGTAACAGGCTCATTCTGGCGCGTGTTAACCTTTAAATATACAAGACCGTTTTTTAAATTCCATGAGCTTTCATACGGCCTCAGTTCCCTTATTATTCCGTCACATACCTTTGTGAAACCGTACCTGTCAAGGAGCTCTTTTTGAACGGTTTTATAACACTGCATCAGTTCATCAAGACTGGTTGTATGAAAATAGTAAGTTCCGCCTTCCAGCCCGTTTTTTGAAAAATACGCCAGTAAAAACACAGGATACCCCGATACGGTAATATTATCATAAATAATCGATTGCATTCCGTCTCTTTCTTCTGTATGAACCGGTCTTCCCATTTTTGCGGTAAAATCCTTTAAACTCGTTCCCCAGGCAAAATTGTGGAATTTAACATCCGGATCAACAGGCGTCTCATTGGCATACAACATGGGCGCGATGAATACAACACAGATAATAAGCAGTTTTTTCATAATATACCTCTGCTTTATTATCGGCGGAAAATAATCAATACATAATATCAAGCACATGGCACTGAGCCCTAACCCTGCCGGCTCCGACGGTGTGGCTTTTATTTACGCAGGCTCTGGCCTGGCGTTTTTTGAATCCAGCACCGAAGTCGCCGGCAGAGCCAGGCTCATCTGCCATGAGATTGTTTTTAACTATTATTCATCACCTATTCATGGGTATATTCGGTATTGTGGCAAAACCTTTTTCCAAATCGGCATCACTTGGTATTTGATCGCTCATTGTTTTGTTTGTGTATGACTGATACGCTGTCATGTCGAAGAAACCTGTGCCGCTTAATCCGAAGAGGATTACTTTTTTCTGGCCGGTTTTCTTGCACTCAAGGGCCTCGTCGATTGCCGCTTTGATGGCGTGAGACGATTCCGGGGCGGGAAGTATGCCTTCTACCTTCATGAATTTTATTGCCGCGTCAAATACTTCGGTCTGTGTTTCAGAGCGCGCTTCCAGATAGCCGTCCTGGAAAAGTTTTGACAATGTTGAGTTCATGCCGTGGTAGCGAAGGCCGCCGGCGTGGTTCGCGGACGGCATAAAGCCGCTGCCCAGGGTCATCATTTTTATAAGCGGGGTTGTCTGCGCCGTGTCGCCGAAATCGTAAGCGAATTTACCGCGCGTAAAAGACGGGCAGGAAGCCGGTTCAACCGCAATTATACGCACGTTCGATTTGCCCGCGAGCTTCTCGCCCATGAAAGGAGCGATAAGTCCGCCAAGATTCGATCCGCCGCCTGCGCAGCCGATGATGATATCGGGCTTTACTCCGAATTTTTCCAATGCCGTTTTTGCTTCCTGCCCTATAATTGACTGATGAAGCAGGACATGGTTAAGCACGCTGCCCAGCACATAACGGCACTTGTCGGTTTTAACAGCCGTTTCTATCGCTTCGGAAATCGCGCACCCAAGAGATCCGCCCGTGTTGGGATCTGAAGCGAGAATTTTCTTCCCTGATTCTGTGGTGTTGGACGGTGAAGCGATTAATTTCGCTCCGTAGGCTTCCATCAGCGCTTTACGGTATGGTTTCTGCTCGCTGCTGATCTTTACCATGTAGACTGTCAAATCCAGTCCGTAAAAACCGCAGGCCATGGCGACCGCTGTTCCCCACTGACCCGCGCCTGTTTCTGTTGTTAGGGATGTAAGTCCCTCTTTTTTCGCGTAATACGCCTGAGGTCCCGCTGAATTGAGTTTGTGCGAACCGGATGTGTTGGTTCCCTCAAACTTGTAATAAATTTCCGCCGGAGTATCCAACATTCTTTCCAGATAATAGGCGCGTATTACCGCGGACGGCCTGTAGGCGCGGTAAAAATCCTGAATGTCTTCCGGAATTGGAATTAGGCGCGTGGTATCATCCAGTTCCTGTTCGATTAGACCTTTGCAAAAAACAGGTCCAAGATCGTCCGCGGTTACAGGTTTAAGGGTTCCCGGATGCAGTATTGGATCCGGTTTGTTCTTCATGTCAGAACGCAGGTTATACCAAAATTTCGGCATTTCCTCTTCTGTAAGGTAAATTCTTGTTGGTATTTTATTTTTCATTTTTTTCTCCATAAAATAATTTATTTTTGACAAATAACATTTGCCGTATCATTCATTAAAATCTTTAATTTAATTCAGGTGTTTGCCGGTGAACCGGCAATTGGTGTTGTTAATAATGCAGGCCGCGCGGCGGCCAAGACCATGCCTCGCGTAAAGATGAGGATTTTACGTTAGTTTTTATGCAATGTCTTATTGTCATAATTTTTACGTAAATAATATACTACGATTTTTATGAAAAATTGTCAAGCAGTTTGAATTATTTCGATTTTTTTTCATGAAAATAAACAACCGAAAACCGCCCTTTTTTGACCGCAGGATGAAAGGGAGCACGGGGGAAACATCACACAATCATACTTTTGCTTTTTAGGATGTTGACAGCGCGGTTGCCTGGAGGGGTAAATCAAATTGAAAGCATCCATAAAAGTTTCTTCTTATCTTTTTTTTTATGCCGGCGATGAGACTCGAACTCATACCCCATTGCTAGGAGGGGATTTTAAGTCCCCAGTGTCTGCCATTCCACCACGCCGGCAAAGCACCCCGTTAAGGGGTGTTTAATCCAAAATAATTAACACGCGCCGGCGCACGCATAATATTTTCTACCCAGTAAATGCAGTGCGCCGCGCCGGTATAAGCAAACATTATACTATCGTTTTTTGTTAAAAATGACAAGTAAGTAATTGATTATGTGTCGACGTTCAGTAGAAATGAACCCTGTTTCCGTGTTTTTAACCACTGTCTTTATGTAGGGTCTTTTTTATTACCCCGCAAAAAACCTCTTGATAACCAACGGATAAAACGCAGTTATCCATGTGAGCATGAGAAAATACCTTATCGTATCCACAACAAGCCCTGTGCCTATTAATAGCTTCAACCCTTCCTTGATTACAAGCACGCCAATCAGTCCAAGAAAAAACTTTAAAATCTGCAGGAAAATGTTTTTTGCTTTTACCGGAAAATCAATATATACTCGCTCGATATACATTCCAACAGAGAAACCGATGCTGGCGCCGGCGGCTTTAAGGCAGTCCGACAGGTAAACATATTCGATCCTTCCACCCGCATAAAGCGCTGACGCGATTATTATAACAACAGCCGCGTACAGTACCATAACGCCGCAAATGATCAGTTCTTTCTTTTTGTCAACAGTGCCGCCTGTAGTAAATTTCAAAGTGAGCATGATGAACAGAAAACATATCATAAGCGACACTGAAACATCAAGCAGGGTGTGTACTCCAAGATACAATCTGGAGAAGGCGACAAGAACGGCAAGTGTAAAACAAATTGTTTTAAATGGAATATTTTTAACCTGCGCCCCAAGCGATCCAAAAAGAGCCGCCGCGCTTTGGGTGTGCCCGCTTGGGAAGGAATACCCTGTTGCGTGTTTAAGAGCAGACGGCACAGGGTTTAAAGAGGGATAGGCGGCCCAGGGACGGTCTATTCTGAAACAGATCTTCATTCCCTGAACTGTAAGCCCGGATAAAAAATATGTAATGCCGATTCCGTAAGCGATACGTTTACTGATACACCAAAAAATCAAACAGAGTATGACTATCCCTGTTGTTTCTTCGCCAAGCCGGGTAATAAGGCCGATTACAGTGTCCAGAAACGGCGCGCGTATCCCTTCCAGGAATTTCAGCAGTTCCATTAATTTCTCCCGTCAGCGGCGGTCCTTTTTTATTCAGCCGCCAGTTTGTAAATTGCCTGCGCGTCTTTTTCTTCCAGTTTGCGGAATTGTCCAATCGGGCCGAAGTGTACGACGCGCTTTGCCATTTCGGGTATTCGCGCGGGGTCGATATCCGCGTCACAGAAACGAACCGGCATTCCAATGGATTTGAAAAAGTTCTCCATGCGGAAGATACCTTCCAGAGCGGCCTGTTTATAATCATAAAAAGCGCCGTCCACTCCCCAGACTTTCGCCGCGAAACGGGCGATGCGTTTGATTACTTCCGCTTCGCCTGCCTGGATGTTGTACTTAAGCCATGCCGGGAAAATGATGGCAAGACCCGCGCCGTGGGCAGTTTCAAAAAGGGCTGTCAGTTCGTGATCGAGAGCGTGGCTTGCCCAGTCGCCGATGCGCCCGGTATCCAGAAATCCGTTATGTGCAACTGCGCCCGCCCACATTATTTCCGCTCTTGCGTCATAGTTGTTTTCGCCTCCCGCGGAGAAAATAACCCGCGCGTTGCGGATAATCGCCCTTAACGCGCCCTCGCACAGTTCGTCTGTAAGTTCAACATGGGGTTCTCTTGTAAAATAGCGCTCCATAATATGGGCCATCATGTCTGTTACTCCGCAGGCAGTCTGATACGCGGGAAGGGTGTAGGTCAGTTCCGGGTTCAATATGGAAAAGACAGGGCGGGTACATGGGAGGTTAACTCCCCGCTTGTACGGGCCGTCTTCGTTTGTGATGACGCTGCTGATGCTCGATTCGCTGCCTGCCGCGGGAATTGTAACAACAGAGCCAACCGGCAATGCGGCGTTTGTAGTTCTCTTCCTGTCATAAAAATCCCAAACATCGCCTTCGTTGGCCGCGCCGAGCGCGATTGCCTTTGCGGAGTCAATCGCCGATCCGCCGCCCACGGCGAGAATAAGGGAACATTTTTCGTTTTTGACGATTTCTATACCCTTCCTTACAAGCGAAAGACGCGGATTCGGCAGTACGCCTGTCAGTTCCGCCCATTCAACGCCGGCTTCTTTTAAGCTTGTTTTTATCCTGTCGATAAGTCCCGAACGGACAGTTGAGCCTCCTGAATGGTGCAGTAGAATCTTTTTAGCGAATAGAACTGTCTCGCTGCCAACCTGGCTTTCCGTTCCCTTGCCGAAAATTATTTTTGTTTTATTGCAATATACAAAGTTTTGCATTTTTTTCTCCTTTTTATTTTTTTCTGCTTCAGGATAACAGGATAAGCCTATTTTTTGAAAATGTCAAATTGACGATTGATGGCGGAAACGGCGTCTGCTGGACGCGGATTGTAAAGCCTTTCAATTTGTGTAATAATTTTTTGGGTATTGCAATGATTCAAATTCTTAAGGCGCGGCTGGAAGACATGGAAGCGATTTTGAAGCTTCAATACGCCGCTTTTCATAGCGAGGCTTTAATCCATAATGATTTTACGATTCAACCGCTTACACAGACGTTGGAAGAGAGTATCGAAGAATATCATAAATGCGTTGTTTTAAAAGCCTGTATTGCATACGGCGAAATTGTCGGTTCCATAAGGGCGTATTTGGCCGATGATACCGCGCACATCGGCAAGGTGATGGTGCATCCCGATCATCAGGGCAAGGGTCTGGGGAGAAAACTGCTCGCGGCCATTGAGCGGGAATTCCCCGGTAAAAAATACGAGCTTCGCACGAGCAGCAAAAGCGAAAGAAATCTTTATTTTTATGAAACATCAGGCTATGTCCGTTTCCGCGAAGATACTGATGTGTCAGGAATTAAGTTTGTGTATCTGCGCAAGGAGCCTCTTCGCTCTTCTTGATCGTCATGGCGTAAAAACTGCTGATAAGGCCAAGCGCGGCGGACATTGTAAAGAGCGCCTCAATTCCCGTTACCTTCCATATCCAGCCGCCCAAAAGGGCGATAAAAATGCTGATAACATGATTTACCGAAATTCCGGTTGACAGAGTCGCGGTTATTTCTTCCTGGTTGGAAGCGATCCGCTGGACATAGACGTTACTCGCCATGCTAGCGATTGAAATGACGGAATCAAGGACGAAGTTGACACAGACGACAATGAACGCGATATGGACAGGGAACAATCTGTGAGCGAAACCGTAAAGGAGGCAGACGACAATCAGAATGAGGGTATCAGCTACCATGACCGCTTTATACCCTGCCTTGTCGATGATTCTGCCCACAAGCGGGCTGCATACCATTCCGCAGCCGGCGCAGACAGCGTAAAGAATCGACATTATCGAAGGATCCGCTCCGTATTGTAAAATCAGCACATAGGGAGCAAAGGTGAGAAAGACCTGTTTGCGCGCTCCGTAAAAAATCTCCATTATGTAGAATTTGCGGAATTTTTTCGCGAAGTAGAACCTGCGCCTTGCTCCCTTGAGCGTTGTCTCTTTCAGAGCCGCTGCGGTCAGGGCCGCCGTGGTCATCAAAGCTGCGGACGCGCCAAAGACAATTCTGTATCCTAAAATATCTGTTCTGTTGTAGCCGAATTTTCCAAGCAGTAAAAAAATTATCGTTACAAGAATAAAACCCGCTATGTTGCCGAACTGGCTTATTGAATTTGATAACCCAAGCGACGCGCCTGTTTTCTCTTTCTTTGCCAGATCCATCGCAATCGTAGCCCGCACCGGCATGATGATATGCTCGCCCGTGCTGAAAAGCACCATAAAAATTACTACAAAGATTTTAGTCATAAAGAACTGGCTTGCGCTTGTCAGCGTCAGTCCGATAACGCCGCCCGCCATGACGGCAATGCCGATTTTAAAAATCTTGCTGTCCGCGAACCTGTACATAAGCGCTAGTATGAGTATCAGCAAAAGGCCCGGAGTTTCCCTGAAAAATTCAACTATTCCACGTTCAAACGGGGTAATAAGGATTATCTCCGCCAGATAATTGTCCTGAATGCCCCTGTATAGCCCGAAAGAAATTCCGAACAGGATAAGAACGCTCAGAAAACGCCCTACCTTCGCGTCACCTCGGTAGGTGTTGTCAATGAATTTAGGCCGTTTTGCCTCAATATTGCCAGTCATATTTTCCTTTACTTCAGCCTATCATAAATTGTAATTCTTGCCGAGACGTCTAAAACATCTGATTGCTTAATAATTCCTGTTTTATCCGTTCCGCAGTTTCTTTTTCTTCCGCACATTCTATCCATTTAACGTCCGGGATACCGGCGAAAAAAGTGAGCTGCCGTTTCGCGTAACGGCGGCTGTTCTGCGCGACAAGGTTTTTTACTCCCTCAATGTCCTGTGAGAGATTCCATCTGCCGGGATTTTCAATATCTTCAATAAAGAATTCACGGTAGCCGATTGCGCGGAGACCGGGATCATTTGGCGTATAACCGGCTTCGTAAAGAGCGCGGACTTCTTCGGCAAGCCCCTGATCGAACATTGTTTCGCAGCGCTGATTTATGCGGCTGTACAATTCCCCGCGCGGGCGGGAAAGGCCGATTATGATAAAACGGAAGAGGGAACGCTTTTCTTCACTGCCGTGATGGTTTATTTCAAACGTGGAAAGAGCTCTGCCGCAAAGCCGGTATATTTCGAGAGCGCGCAGCAGCCGGTACACGTCGTTAATGTGAATGCGCCCTGCGCTTACAGGATCACAGGCGGCAAGTTCTTCCATTAAGGAAGCGGCGCCTTTTTCCCGAAGTTCCGATTTTAACTGTTTGCGGATTTTTATGTCAGACGGAGGCGCTTCGCTTAATCCCAGAATAAAGTTTTTCAGGTAAAAACCTGTCCCGCCAGAGACTACAGGCAGGCAGCCGCGCCCGGCGATTTGCAGGCAGGCATCATCCGCTATGCGGACAAAATCGCCGGCATTGAATTGCTGCGATGGGTCGCGGATATCGATTAAATGGTGGGGCAGGCGGGCCTGTTCCTGCGAGGAAGGTTTCGCCGTGCCAATATTCATGCCGCGGTAAACCTGCATGGAATCGGCGGAGATCACTTCCGCTTTTACATTATTGGAAAAAAGTTCAAGGAGAATTCCGGTTTTTCCTGAAGCTGTCGGCCCGAAAAGGACCAAAACCGGGATTTTATTGGGCATCAAGCCTGAATTCGACTTCCTGGGTAAAAATTTGCCTCGCCGCGAGGGAAACCACCTTGCCGTCGTTGTATTCGATCTCAGGGTCTCTCAGCATGGAAAGCTGATAACTTCTGCGCGAAGCTGCCGTGGTAATTTCGTACATGTTTTCATCATATTCGATAAGTTCTTCTAAAGGAAAAATCATAATGTTACAGCATAGCGAATAATTAAATCTTATGCAATAGCCAAAAACCCAAAGGCTGTGTATAACCCTGCCCGCGGATAAAAGACCCTGGCCTTTTAGCATTGAAATAATTCTTCCAGGTAAATGGCCAGTCCTTCTTCGGCGTTGGATCTGTAGATAAAATCCGCGGCTTCGCGAATTTTATCCCGCGCGTTTGCGGGAGCGGCGCAAAAGCCGGCGGCGGCGAACATCGATAAATCGTTTTCCTCATCACCGAACGCAATCACTTCTTCGGGTTTAAGCCCTCTGTGCCGCATTGCCACTTTAAGACCTTCGCCCTTTGATACGCCGTTATTCAGCACTTCAAGAAAAGTCGGATAACTGCGTATCACGCTGATCCGCTCTCCGAAACGATCATGCATCCTTTTCCTGATCTCGTCATGCAGCGAAGGGTCGGCTATAAACATACCCTTGATGCAGCCTTTTAAATCCGGCATCGCGGCTGCGCTTTTCAGATTTTTGACAACGGGAGTAATTCCGGTATGTTTATAATAATACTCCGCCTCGGGTCCGTATTTGTCGATTAAAAGCGCTTCCCATTTTTGATTTGGATCTTCCTTCCCTGTCTCCGGCGAAATGCCGGCAGGAAGATAAATCTGGTAATGAATCCCCAGATCGCGGGCAATTTCGACACCATAATCGGCTACATCAAGGCCGATTAAATTTGTATATAAAATTCTACCGGATGGGACATCGGCTACTTCCGCGCCGTTAAAAAAAACCATCGGCCCCTGAGCGCCAAGAGCGCTGCGGTATTTTTCTGACGCTTCAATAGCCCTGCCTGTCGCTATTATTATCTGCATTCCGCCTGATATCAGGTTTTTTATGCATTTTTGCGTCCGTTCGCCCAAAACTGCCTCAGGCAGCAGCATTGTACCGTCCAGATCGACTGCCAGGGCTTTTATCGTTTTTGGCTCAATTTTCTTGTTCATACCGAAAGTATAGCGATTTATCATGGAAATGGGCAATATATGGCAAATATTGAAGTTCCTGAACATTTTTTAGAAAAAAATTGTATTAAAGCAGGGAATATATTAAAATGATTGGTATAAGCTTGTAGATTAAAAAAAGGGAAAGATGAAGGAAAATAACCGAATTTCCACTGGATTTTTTAGCTCGTCAGAGGAATCAAAACATCCTTCAAAGAGAAGATTACATTTTAATAATGAACTGGAACATCATCAGGAGAGAAGCCTCCTTTTAAATGTTGTAAATGTTGTCGCCGCCACTCTGCTTGAGGCGGAAGTTGACGAGTTTGACAGCACAATACAGCGCTGTCTTGGGATGATGGGAACGTCTGTAAGCGCCGATCGTGTGTATATCTGGAGAAACCACGTTATAGAAGGCGAATTGCATTGTACGCAATTATATGAATGGTCAGAAGGCGCCGAACCCCAGCAGAGTAATAAATATACGATAGATATTCCCTATAGCGAAAATATGCCCGGATGGGAGGAGAAACTTTCAACAGGGCATTGCATAAACGGTCTGGTGCGGGAAATGGACGCCTCCGCGCAAGCTCAGCTTTCTCCGCAGGCGATTTTATCTATTCTTGTTGTGCCGGTTTTTTTAAAGGAAATCTTTTGGGGTTTTGTCGGATTCGATGACTGCCATAATGATCGTATTTTTTCCGTGAATGAAGAATCGATACTCCGCTCCGGAAGCCTGCTTTTGGCCCATGCGCTGCTGCGTAATGAGCTGACTTTAAATCTTCGCGCAACCGCCAAGGAGCTGGAAACCGCCCTTGATAAAGCGCAGTCCGCCAATCATGCCAAAAGCACTTTTCTTTCAAATATGAGTCATGAAATGCGCACTCCCATGAACGCTATTATCGGCATGACCCAAATCGGCAAATCGTCAAATGACACGGCAAAAAAAAATTACGCCTTTGAAAAAATCGAAGGCGCGTCGAATCATCTTTTGGGTTTTATCAACGATGTGCTTGACATGTCAAAAATTGAAGCCGGTAAATTTGATATGGCTTTTCGTGACTTTGAATTCGAAAAGATGATGTATAAAGCGATGAGTATGACCAGTTTTTGCATTGACGAAAAACATCAGGATTTTTCCTTTTATATTGATCCAAATATCCCGCGTGTTTTAACGGGCGATGAACACCGGCTGACACAGCTGATTTCCAATCTGCTTACAAATGCCGCAAAATTTACGCCGATACAGGGTTCAGTTTGGCTGACTGCGAATTTAATCGGCAGCGGGAATGATCTTTATACCGTCAGAGTGGAAGTTAAAGATAATGGAATTGGCATTTCTTCCGAACATCAGCAGCGGCTGTTTTCATCATTCGAGCAGGCGGAGGACAGCATCTCGCGAAAATACGGCGGCACAGGTCTTGGGCTTGCGATTGGCAGGCAAATTGTAGAAAAGATGAATGGAAAAATTTGGGTTGAATCGGAGGAAGGCAAAGGCTCCAGTTTTATCTTTACAGTTAAATTAAGGCGCGGCTGCGAAGATGCTTATGAAGCGCAAGACAGATGGCAAAACCAGACCGGCTATCAGCTAAATCCGGCGAGGCCGCCTGAACCGGTTAACGCTGAACATGATTACGCGGAAATTAATTCGGTAAACAGAAGGATATCATATGAAAGCGTACAGGCGGCCGGAGAAAAAATTTCCTTTAAGGATTATAAAATACTGTTAGCTGAAGATGTCGAGATTAACCGCGAAATTGTCCTGTCGCTTCTGGAGCCGACGGAAATCATTATTGAGTGCGCTGTAAACGGCGCCGAGGCTGTTAAAATGTTCAACGCTTCCGCGGAAAATTACGATATGATTTTTATGGATATGCAGATGCCTCAGATGGACGGCCTTGAAGCGACCCGCAGAATCCGCGAAGCGGAAATAAAACTCGCTCCCGGCAATGTCTCGTACAGGCAGATTCCGATAATTGCAATGACAGCTAACGTGTTCAAGGAAGATATTGATAAATGCCTGGAAGCGGGCATGAACGATCATATCGGCAAGCCTCTGGATTTCCGGGAAGTGATTCAAATATTAAAGATGTACCTTGGCAGACAGGGAAATTAGCCGCAAAGGTTCCGTCAGATCGGCAGCGCCAGGACTGAGACTCCGCACAGCAGAATAGCGCTGCCGGCGAACGCGTGCGCGTATCTTTGCAGCCTGCTGAGTTTTATCAGCTCAAAACCCTTCAGGCCAAGCAGCGTCATTATCAGCATAACCGCGATTGTGCATACGGAAAAACTTACGGTAACAAGAACCAGGGTAAAGAAATCCATATTTGCCGCCGGATACATCAGAAGCGGAATTAGGGGTTCGCACGGCCCTAAAACAAAGAAAATAAAAAGCCCCCAGAATACGCTGCCTGACTTTTTTAAATGATGTTCCGCCTCATCATGTCCTGTATGCGTATGCGTTTTATTTCTTACCGCCGCGGAAATGCCGTAAACCGCGTAAATTAATCCAAAGGCAATCAGCGCATAAGCCGCGATTGTTCCGCGCTTGTCTTCGATGTCAATTAACGATGTGACTCCGGCGGCAAGCGTTATGCCCGCAAAACCAAGAATCACTGACCCTAAAACATGACCGGTTCCGCATAACAGAACAACGCATATTGTTTTTTTTAATGACCAGCTGTTCGCCCTGCTTAATGCGATAAACGGCACATAATGATCAACTCCGATAACGGTATGGATAAGCGCGATTGACACCGCGGTGCCCAATAAAACCAGTGATTCCATTTTTATTAACTTCCTTTTTTATGCATATTTATTAAATCATAAACCGCTGCGCCTGCCAGCACGGCGAGATCTTCCGCCGCGAGCCATGTTTTCGCGTTTTTGTCAAAGAGAATATTCCCGCCGGGAGGGAACTCTTCGCTGCCTTCCCAGATAATAAAAGTCAGCGGAAGGCAGGGAAGGACATTTATCGTAACGGAAGCGTCGCCCATGCCCGCCGTTTTTCCCCCGAAAGCGGCTCCGGTTTCAACAAGTTTTTCCGGATGATTGCCAAAGCAGTTAACAAGCGGATTCACCGCCCGCTTGTAAAAATTCGGCTCATAAAAAAGCGCCGGGGCAAATTCCCTGTAAGCGATCAATTTCCCTGTTTCATTTTTTGAACCGTTTGCCGTCAGGTAATGAAGAAAAAGTATTTTATGTGTTGTGTCAGCGGAAGAAAGAGTCGTTTCCCTGTTGAGCCATGGTATAATATAATCTCCGTTTTCATAACGAACGCGGCACATTTCACAGACTTTCTGTACAGGTATCTGAGCAAGACGCTGTTCAGCAAGCGATAATGCGGCTTCATATGCCATGATAAAACTCTTTCAATTGCATTTTCCAATATATATGATATATAATGATATATCTTTTATAAAGTAGCGGAGGAAAAATGGCAAGGCAAAAAATCACGGAAGCGTTAAAAACAGGAAAAGTCCTGATTTCTGACGGCGCCTGGGGAACTTTTCTGCATAAAAAAGGATTAAAACCGGGCGAATGTCCGGAGTTATGGTGCATCGACAGGCCGTCTGATGTTTTGGATGTTGCGAAATGTTATATCGAAGCCGGGGCTGACATGGTTGAAACAGACAGTTTCGGAGGGAGCTGTTATAAGCTGGCTCATTACAAACTGGAGAACAGAACCGCGGAGATCAACGAAGCGGCCGCCAGAATTTCCCGCCAGGCAGCAGGAGATGATCACTGGGTTATCGCGTCTATCGGCCCGACAGGCAAGATGCTGGTAACGGAAGAAGTAACTCAGTTTGAACTGTACGAAGCGTTTAAAACCCAGGCTGTCGCACTCGAAAAAGGCGGCGCTGACGCGGCTTGTATCGAGACAATGAGCGATATCGAAGAAGCCTGCGCGGCTGTTAAAGCAGTCAAAGAAAACACCAATCTGGAAATTATCTGCACATTTACCTTTGAAAAAACCCTGCAGGGTGAATACAGAACGATGATGGGCGTTGATCCTGTCTCCGCAATGAATGCCGTAATTGAAGCTGGCGCTGATATTGTCGGAGCGAATTGCGGCAACGGTATCGAAAGAATGATAGAGATCGTCAGCCAGATGCGCTGTGCGAATAAAGATATACCGATTCTTGTTCATGCCAACGCGGGTCTTCCCAAAAATGTAGACGGGCGTGTTGTGTTCCCGCAAACGCCGCAGGACATGGCCGCGCTTGCGCCTGAGCTCGCCGCTGCCGGGGCGAACATAATCGGCGGCTGCTGCGGAACAACGCCCGAGCATATAAAAGCCATTAAAGAATCAGTTATTAAATAACAATAAAGGAAGAGGAGTTATTAAATATGGTTAAGACCAAATTTCTTTCTACGGCAATCGGGTCGATGCCTTTTGAAGACCCGGCTTACGCGGTCGGCGTTTCGCTAAAGTCGATGGATGCGCCAATCTGGCCTCAGCTTCCCAGACTTGGTTTGCTGGAGCAGATGGAAGTACAGTATTCGGAAAATATTCCGTGCGCGGTAGTGGACACGGGAAAAAACCGCATGTTCTTTCAGACAGACGTTGATTATTCGGAAAAATTCGCTGAGTTTTACGAAGCCTATATGACTGCTTCAGACGAAGGCGGTACAAATGATTTTTCTTCAATGGCGATAAGCGAAACATATTCAAAGGGAATCTACTCGCTTCTGAATACGTTAAAAGAAAAAGGCGGAAAAAAACCCTGGATAAAAGTGCAGTCCACAGGTCCTGTCACTTTCGCGCTTTCCATCGTGGATGAAAACAAGCGCGCAATGTATTATAACGAAGAATTCCGCGATGTAATTGTCAAGGCGATTTCCATGAAGAGCCGCTGGCAGATACAGCAGTTTAAACCATATGCGGATAACATAATTTGTTTTATAGACGAACCGATTCTGTCGGCTTTCGGAAGTTCCACATATGTCTCGGTAAAGCGCGAAGATGTTGTCAGCATTTTAAATGAAGTAATCGAAGCAATTCACGCCGAAGGAGCAATCGCAGGCATTCACTGCTGCGGAAACACAGAGTGGAGCATTCTTGTTGACGCGGGCGTGGACATCGTAAACTTTGACGCTTTTGAATACGGCGAAACA
This sequence comes from Treponema sp., assembly GCA_031256445.1. Lineage (GTDB taxonomy): Bacteria > Spirochaetota > Spirochaetia > Treponematales > Breznakiellaceae > WQXQ01. Next base: position 30,348 of record JAIRQN010000054.1, read on the forward strand.
ATCGCGATTTACGCCGACAGCGTAAAGAAACACCTTGAAAGAGGCGGAACTCTCGCGTGGGGCGTAGTGCCCACATCCGAAAAGATCAGGGAGCAGACAGCCCAGTCTCTGGAAGAGCAGCTTGAAAAAGTCATGGACAATCTTGCCTCCAAAGGAATCGATAAAAATCTGATTGCTGAGCAGGCAATTATTACTCCTTCATGCGGAACAGGTTCGTTAGCCGCTGAAGACGCGGAAAAAGTTTTTTCGCTGATGGCGGAGCTAACCAAACGAATGAAGAGTAAATATAATTTTTAATGAAGATAGCGGTTTCCGGCAAGGGCGGTGTCGGCAAGTCTACCATTGCCGCCGCTCTTGCTTTAACGCTCGCGCGAAAAGGACAGCGCGTGCTTGCGCTTGACGCAGACCCTGACGCCAATTTGGCGTGCGCTCTTGGAATACCTGGCACAGTTAAAATTTCTCCGGTCTCGGAAGAAATCGCGCTTATAGAAGAGCGAACAGGCGCAAAGATAGAACAATACGGTCAGGTGTTCAAATTAAATCCCGATGTAGGCGATGTAGCGGAAAAGCTGGCGTTTTCACATAACGGAGTTGAGCTTATTGTGCTTGGAGCCGTTAAAAGGGGCGGGGGCGGATGCGCCTGCCCGGAAAATGTTTTTATAAAAGCCCTGGTGAACGATCTGGTTCTTTATAAAGACGAGACTTTAATTATGGATATGGAAGCGGGAATTGAACATCTGGGAAGGGCAACCGCGGCCGGAGTTGATGTGATGGCGATTGTTGTTGAACCCGGTCAGCGTTCACTTGACTGCGCGAAAACGGTTGTTAAAATGTCAAATGAAATTGGTTTAAAAAATTTTATTTTTATCGGAAATAAAATTACAGGCGAAGATGATAAGGGATTTATCAGTGAGGAGCTGGGAGTCAGGAGTGAGGAGCTGTTTTTTCTTTCGTATTCTGAACAAATCAGAAACAGTGACAGGGACGGAGTTTCAGCGCTGGATGGGATGAATGATGAAGAAATCAGTGTTATAAAGAAATTGATAGATGTGATTATGGAGTGAAAACCAGACAGTTTAAAAACGGCTGTTTTAAAATTTAATAGAATACCGTTTAAAAACTGTTTTCATTACAAGTAACGCTCGCAAGAGGTACTGAATGGCGGATAAGTGAGTTTAGACTTGATAATACTGCTCCTGAAATGGACATTTTTAGTATTTTATGATATAATAAAAACGTGACTAACCAATCAAAACTGAAGAAACAGCGTAATATCCTGTTTGCCCTCTTAATGACCCTGCTGCCGGCGGTATTGGCGGCAGCCCCTGTCGAAAAAGTATGGCACGACAGCGAGTGGGGCGTGTTGCGAATCGCAAACCGGGAACGGATGAAACAGGGGCTGCTTCCCATGTCCACGACACAGGCATTGCAGCAGGCAGCAGGCATACGGGCCAATGAACTTATCAAAACATTCGAGCATACCCGGCCGGATGGGAGAAGCGCTCTCACCGTTCTTAATGAATTTAAAATCTCCTATAATACTGCCGGCGAGAACATCGCCAGCGGGCAATCCAGCCCTGCCAGCGTGATGCGCTCCTGGATGAACAGTCCGGGACATAAAGCCAACATTCTGAACAAGGCATTCAGCCATATGAGCGTAGGGTATGTTTCAGTAAATACCGGTTATCAGCATTATTGGGTGCAGTTGTTCACAGGCGGTTGTCAAATCACGAATATTGCTGTGGGTTCTGTTGCAGATACGCCGGTTTTTAAACTGGGACAAGACATAGATGACCTGGACTTGGTTGTTGTATTAACCTGCAATCATATCAAAGCCTATATGCCTTTGATTGCAGAAATGTGCAAAGGGTACAATAAAAATAATACGGCAATACAGACTGTCACTGTCACATACGGCTCTTTGGTGACTACATTCTCTTTGTCATTAGAGCAGTTTGCAGAGCAGTCCGCTGAACCGCCAATCACGCCGGCCGCTGCGCCGCAAAACGTCACAGTTACTGTTCCCGCTGCTCCGCAAAACTTCACAGCCGCTCCCGGCAATCGTCAGGTTGCGCTGTCATGGGATGCCCCATCAAACAATGGCGGCAGCGTGATCACAGGCTATCAGGTATCAAGCAACAACGGTTCGACATGGGTAACAGCTTCAAGTAACATAGGGCATACCTTCACCGGACTGACCAACAGCTCAAGCTATACCTTCATGGTTCGCGCCGTAAACAGCGCGGGCAACGGCGCGACAGCGGCAGTAACGGCAGCACCGCGAGTCGGAGACGCTGCGCCGCAAAACGCCGCTGTTCCATCTGCTCCGCAAAACTTTACGGCTGTCCCCGGCAATCGTCAGGTTACGCTGTCATGGGATGCCCCATCAAGCAATGGCGGTAATGCGATTACCGGCTATCAGGTATCGAACAACAACGGTTTCACCTGGGTAACAGCTTCGGGCAGCACAAGGCATACCTTCACCGGACTGACCAACGGAACGAGTTATACCTTCAAGGTTCGAGCCGTCAACTGGACGGGTTTCGGCGCTGAATCGGTTGTTACGGGCACGCCGCGAAACTGACTGTATCGGCGGGAGGTCAGGCTGTTTTGTGGACTCTGCGGTTAAAAAATATTAAAATAACTTAATGAACAAACTAATCGCTATAACAGGAAAAGGCGGCGTAGGCAAGACTACTGTAAGCGCGCTTTTAATTAAAAATCTGCTGGCTTCGGGAGTATCTCCGGTGCTTGCGATAGACGCCGACCCCAACAACTGTCTTGACGCGGCGTTAGGTGTAACTGTTGCCTGTACGGTCGGCAGGGCGCGGGAAGACGCGCGTTCTTCCGCCGGAGCGAACGCGAATATTTCCACCCGGGAACTTTTACGGTTAAAAATAGAGCAAGGGCTTGTTGAAGCCAGGGGGTTTGATCTTATCGCTATGGGAAGACCGGAAGGCGAAGGATGCTATTGTTACGCTAATAATATTTTAAAAGATATTATCGCCGAAATTTCTTCGTGTTACCCTTATGTGGTATTGGATAATGAGGCTGGGCTTGAAAATCTTTCCCGGCGTATAGTTCAAAAAGTAGATATGTTGGTTTTAGTTTCGGACTCTTCCAACGCCGGATTACAAACCTTAATTCGTCTTTTTGAACTTGCCGCCGAAATGAAAATGTCCTACGGTAAACTGGCGCTTGTAATCAACAGACAGCGCAGTGATACTCTTCCCGGCAGAATTAATGAGATACGGGCAAAAACCTCCGCGGACATCGTAATCGGCCTGCCTGACGATGAAGAAATCGCCGCTTTCGCGGAAAAGAACGGAAATTTTCTGGAGATTTCGGAAACAAACGCCGTCTATCAAAAAATCAGGGAGATTATTTAAAATAAATATGAATAATGAAATTTCCTCAGTAAAACAATATTCACTAATAAAAATATTGTTAATTTGGGTTTCCGCCGCGCTGCCGATTGGAATTTGCGGATGGATATTATCTCCTCTATTGCAAAAATATTTTAATAATTTGGGCATTGGCCGCATAACCGCCGTAACAATTGGATTAGTCTGGTTATTTGTATTAACATTAATTTTGTTAAAAAAAGAATATGGAAAACTGAATTTTTCCATAATAAAAAATGGTTTAATGTTAAAAAATCCAAAAATACCGGGAACTGATAAAACCAATAAATTATTATGGCTGTTAATAATTCCAATAATTTTTGTAACGGCGTTTTTTCAAATTTATATCACTAAAATAATTATAGAATGGTGGACGGATTTAATTCCAATATTCAAAGAACCTTACATTTACAGTTTATCAGGTTTTATCGGTTCTGAAGAAGGAATAAATGAAATTTCAGGATCGTGGTTTATTTTTATAATCTGGGTAATTTGCGCCGTTTTCAATACGTTTCTTGGCGAGGAATTTTTATTCAGGGGACTATTATTGCCAAGAATGAAAAAAGTGTTTAAAAATTTTGACTGGCTTGTTAACGGAATATTGTTTGGATTGTATCATACGCATCAGCCGTGGGGAATATTGGCTACAATAATTTTATCATCAGTTATGTGGGCTTTAACGGCAAAAATATTCAAAAGCGCGTGGTTTGGCATAATTCCTCATTCAGCGCAAAGCATATATTTTAGCGTGGTAATTCTCGTATTGGTAATTAATTGACATTCCCCTTAACAATTCTCCAAAACTGATATAAAATTGATACTATGGAGAACAAAGACATTCTTTCTAAAGTAAGCGACAACGCTTCGGCGCAGATGCTCGAAAAAAGCCGCGCAGACTGCGTGGAAACCTGCTTTGACCGCGCAGAAACTCAAAAAACCCAATGCGGCTTTGGAAAAAGCGGCGTTTGCTGCAAGGTCTGCCACATGGGGCCGTGCAGAATCACGCCAAAATCGCCGAAAGGTATATGCGGCGCGGATGCCGACACCATCGTTGCCCGCAATTTCCTTCGCGAGGTCGCGGCTGGAACCAGCGCACACTCCGACCACGGCAGACACCTTGTTTTAAAACTTAAGCATGTCGCTGAGGGCAAGGCTGAGGGCTACTCGATAAAAGACGAAAGAACTCTTTTTTATACAGCCAAACTCTACGGCATCGAAACCGGGAACCGGGACGTAAACGCAATAGCTCTCGATCTGGCAAATCTTTTTTTAGGCGAGTTCACCTCTCAGGAAGAGACTTTAAAAACTGCCGCCCTCGCTCCAAAAAAGAGGCAGGGCATTTGGGAAGCAAAGAGCATTAAACCAGGCGGTATCGATCGCATGGTAGTTGAATCTCTTCACCGCACTTCCATCGGTGTAGATCACGATTATAAAAATCTTTTGATGCACGCTTTTCGTACATCGCTTTCAAACGGCTGGGGCGGCTCGCGTGTCGCTTCGATTGTTTCTGACATTTTATTTGGAACTCCTTCGCCTGTTAAAAGCGCGGCAAACCTTGGCGTATTAAAACAAGAAACTGTAAACATATTGATCCACGGGCACGAGCCCGCTATTTCAGAAATTCTTACCGTCGCTGTGTCATCACCTGATATTAAAGATTATGCGAAAGCGGCAGGCGCCGCAGGCATCACCCTTGCGGGCATTTGCTGTACCGCGAATGAAGTGCTCATGCGCCACGGCGTACCGCTTGCGGGTAACATGCTTCAGCAGGAACTTGCGATTGTTACAGGCGCTGTCGAAATGATGATTGTCGATGTTCAGTGCGTAATGCCTGGGCTCGTTGACGTTGCAAAAAGTTATCACACGGAAATTGTTTCAACAACGGACATGGCAAAAACAATAGGCGCTAAACACATTGTAGTAGGGGAGAGCAATCCTCTTGCCGCAGCAAAAGAAATTGTAAAACGAGCAATCGATAATTTTAAAAAGAGAGACAAGGCAAAAATAAAAATTCCAAAGGACAACGAGCAGTTAGTCGCTGGCTTCAGCGTGGATGCGATTAAATACATGCTTGGCGGAAAATACAGAGCGAGTTTTCGTCCGCTTAACGACGCGATAATTCAAAACAGAATTTTCGGCGTTGTTGGAATTGTCGGGTGCAATAATCCAAAACAAAAAACCGATGAATATATAAATGTATTAACAGAGCAGCTAATCAAAAATAACATTCTTGTTTTGCAGACAGGCTGCGCGGCGATTTGTTCCGCGAAAGCGGGAAGGCTCACGCCGGAGACTGCGCTTAAAATGGCGGGCAGCGGGTTACGCGAAGTATGCGAAGCTGTTGGCATTCCGCCCATTCTGCACATGGGAAGCTGCGTAGACAACACAAGAATTTTAGAAGCAGCAACAGAAATTGTTAAAGAAGGCGGCTTGGGCGACGACCTTGGATCGCTTCCGGCAGTTGGTGTTGCCGCCGAATGGATGAGCGAAAAAGCAATCTCGATTGGTTGTTACTTTGTCGCAAGCGGCGTTGACGTTTTCCTTGGGAACCCGTTTTATACATCAGGCTCCGAAAACGTAAACAATTATTTGCACGGCGGCGCGACAGAAGATTTTAACGCGTGCTTCCATTACTACGACGATCCGTTGAAAGCCGCAGAGCGTATTATCGAAATTATTAGCAAAGCGCGCGATGCGCTTGGAATAAATAAAACGCAAGAACGAAAACTTTTCGATATGAAAGACAGGAGGGAATTGTAATGTCAAAGCTAATCTGCACAAGCGCGATTGACGGAGCAGTCTCTTTTGTTAATCAGGCGCTGAATAAAGTTGACGAGGCGGTTAAACAAAAAGGACTAGACTGCGCAGTCGGTTTCCCAGATACAAATTATTTTTTGCCTGTAATTTATTCATTCACAGGCAAGCAAATGAAGACCCTTGCCGATTTAAAAGCGATTTTGGAAGAAGCAAAGGCTCTTTTACCGGCGCGTCCCGCAGAAAATATTTGGCTTCCATATCTTGGAAGCGCGCTTGACGCTGGCGTCGCCGCTCTTTTCGCCTGTGAGGTAATCGAAGCGTGCAAATATTTAATTGGTCCCAATCCTATTGACGGAATTTATCTGGGAGCCGCTAACGATGTAATCATGCGCGAGCGCGGCATTGAGTTCGTAGACGGAACCGCTCCCGGTTTCGCCGCGATTACCGGAGCCGCGCCCGATAACGCTACCGCTGTAAAAATCGCAAAAGAGCTGCAGCAAAAAAATCTTTATGTGTTCATGGGCGGCTGCACAAAGGGCGTTCAATTCGCGGATCAGCTTGCAGCTGAGGGCGTTCAGCTTGGCTGGGAAACTCGCCTTGTTCCTTTTGGAAAAGATGTTTCTTCATTGATATACGCCTTAGGTTTTGCAAACCGAGCCGCGCTTTCCTTCGGCGGAGTTAAACCCGGCGATTATGAAGCTAACTTAAAATATAATAAAAATAGAATCTTCGCCTTTGTTATCGCGTTAGGTGAAGTAACTCCCGATAAATACGCCGCGGCAGCCGGAGCGATCAATTACGGCTTCCCTGTAATTTCTGACACAAACATTCCGGAAATTCTTCCGACAGGCGTTTGTACTTACGAGCATGTTGTCGCGAATGTTCCTCACGATAAAATTGTAGAAAAGGCGCTGGAAGTACGCGGCTGCAAGATCAAAATTGTAGATGTGCCGATTCCTGTCGCTTATGGTCCCGCTTTTGAAGGTGAGAGAATCCGCAAAGAAGATACTCATGCCGAGTTTGGCGGCAATAAAACATTGGCGTTTGAATTTGTAACAAGCGCGGAATACGATTCGATTAATGACGGCGAGATCAATATAATCGGCCCGGACATTGACGCGATAGAAGCGGGCGGCAAACTTCCGCTCGGCATTTGGGTAGAAGTCGCAGGGCGCAAAATGCAGTCGGACTTTGAACCAATCCTTGAAAGGCAGATTCACCACCTTGTAAACGGCGCGGAAGGTATTTGGCACATGGGTCAGCGCGACATTGTATGGACGCGCGTTTCCAAAGCAGGTTTCGCGAAGGGTTTGCGCTTAAAACACTACGGAGAAATTTTGCACGCAAAACTGCTTGCCGATTACCCCGCGATAGTTGATAAAGTGCGCGTAACGCTTGTTACAGATCAAACTGAAGTTGAAAAACGTCTTGAAATGGCGCGCAAGGTTTACGATGATCGTAACCGCCGCTTGGAAGCCATGACAGACGAATCTGTCGATACTTTTTATTCATGTTTGTTATGCCAAAGTTTCGCGCCTAACCATGTTTGCGTTATCACTCCTGAGCGCCTTGGTCTTTGCGGCGCTTACAACTGGCTCGACGGCAAAGCCGCTTATGAAATTGACGAGACCGGTCCCAATCAGCCGCTCAAAAAAGGCGAGTGCCTGGACTCCGTAAAAGGAATTTGGACAGGCGTTAACGAATACGTTTATACAAACAGCCATAAATCAATCGACGCGTTCTGCGCCTATTCAATCATGGACAGACCAATGACAAGCTGCGGCTGCTTCGAAGTAATTTGCGCGTATGTGCCTGAGTGCAACGGCGTAATGGCAGTTAACCGTGAGTACCTCGGCGAAACGCCTATCGGAATGACATTCTCCACGCTGGCGGGCTCAGTCGGCGGCGGTCAGCAAACGCCGGGATTTTTCGGCTGCGGAAAAGTATTTTTAACAAGCCGCAAGTTCCTTTCAGCGGAAGGCGGTTTTGGAAGACTTGTCTGGATGCCCAAGGAGTTAAAAGATTTATTAAAGCCCGATCTTGAAAAACGCTTTAGTGAACAAAAATTGGACAGCTTCTTTGATAAAATCGCGGATGAAAATAACGCCATTGCAGCGGAAGACCTTAGAGCGTACATGGAAAAGGTGAGCCACCCTGCGCTAAAAATGGAAGATATGTCAAAGTTTGCGGTAAGCGGTGATGAGCAGAAAAAAGAAGTAAGCGCGGAGTCACATGGAGCCGCGCAGAGCAAAGACACCAAGACAGAAAGTGGTGAACAAAAAGCCGCCGCAAAACCTGAGTTAAGCGCGAAAGATCTTGCTTCCATTATTGAAAAGGTTAAACTTGATGTAACAAATGAAATCATCAATATATTAAGCGAGAGATTTCTTGGTCAATCAGTAAACTTGTTAAAAAGCGAAACAATTTCCGAAGTCGCTAAATCAAAACTTCATGACGTTTCCATGACGCCAAAAGTTTCCGCTTCCAAACGCGTATCCGAGATTCAAAGTTTCGCGCTTCCCGCGGAAAGCTCAAGCGGCGCTACTTATGCCGTAAAACTTGGAAGCGAAAAACGCGGTAAAACTTACACAATCGGCGGAGCGAGCTGCATGCCGTTCCATTTCTGGGAAGGTAAGATGCCTAACAAGCCGCTGATCGCGATGGAAGTTTTTGACAGCATAAGCGAAAAATACCCTGAAGTTTTGCGTAACATTTACGGAGATGTTTTAACAAAACCCACTGACATGGCAAAACTGTGCGTGTCAAAGTACGGGGCGGATTTAATCAGCGTTAAGCTCGACGGCATTCATCCTGAGCGCGATAACCGAAGCGCGGCGCAGAGTGTCGAACTTGTTAAGTCGATACTTGCCGCAGTTGATGTGCCGCTGATAATTTCGGGTATAAACCATTATGAAAAAAATAACGAGGTGTTAAAAGCAATTGCGCAAGCATGCGAGGGAGAAAACCTCCTTTTCAATTTTGTTGAGCAGGATAATTACAGAACTATCGCTGGAGCGGCGCTTGCATACGGTCACACCTTGGTTGCGCAGGCTCCAATCGATGTGAATATCAGCAAGCAGCTTAACATTTTACTTACTAACATGGGCATTGCGCCTGATAAAATTATCATAGACCCGATGACAAGCACAATCGGTTACGGTATCGAGTACACATATTCTGTCATGGAGCGTATTCGCCTAACGGGTCTTGGCGGAGACAATATGCTGTTAAGCCCCATGATTGTTTCTGTGGGGCAGGAGTGCGCTAAGATAAAAGAATTTAAAGCGAGCGAATCAAACTTCCCCGACTGGGGCGATCTTGTAAAACGCGCGGCTTATTGGGAAGTATCGACAGCGGCTTCGCTTTTATACGCCGGAGCGGATATATTGATCATGTATACGCCGGAAGCTGTGATGGCGGTTAAGAAAACCATAAATGATTTAATGAGCGGTAATGGGGAGGGTAGATAAATGGCGTTAAGCGGATTACAAATTCAAAAACTCCTTCCCGGAACAAACTGCAAGGAGTGCGGTTCAAGCACCTGTATGGCTTTCGCGATGAAGCTCGCCGCGAAAAAGGCGATGCTCTCTGAGTGTCCTCATGCTTCAGACGAAGCAAAACAAACATTGGGCGCCGCGAGTGAGCCGCCGGTAAAGGGCGTAAAAATCGGCGCGGATGTTGTAAGCCCCATTGGCGAAGAAATCGTCATGTACCGGCACGAAAAAACATTTGTTAACAAACCTGTTATCGCTGTAAATCTGGATGAAGGCGCAGACCTCTCTCTCGCGGAAAAAATTCGCGCCTACCGTCCTGTGCGCGTAGGCGAAGAACTTTTTGTCGGCGCGATTGCGATTACGCAAAAGAGCGATTCTGAAGCCGGCGCGTTTTCTGAATACTGCGCGAAGGTTTATGAAAAAACAAAACTGCCTTTAATAATTCGCGCGAAAGACTTGACTTCGCTTGATAAGGCTTCCGCCGCAGTTACCGGCTCTCACAGTATTCTTTGCGCTGTGAGTGAAGACATTGCAGATAAAGAAGCGGTAAAAATCGCGCAGCGTGATAATCAGGTATTGGCAATTACCGCTCCTGATGTTGACGGCATTTTTGGGCTGACAACAATGATAAAGGCAGGCGGTTTTAATGACCTTGTGATAGAGTTTCAAACACATTCGCTCTGCGAAACTTTCCAGACAAATTCTATCGCAAGAAAAGCCGCGCTTAAAAATAATATAAAAGCGCTTGGTTACGCGTTCCTTCGTTTTATAAACACAGGAAACGCGATGGATGACACCATAGCGGCTGTAACAGAAATAAACAAGTTTGGCGGAATAATTGTAATGCCGTCCTTTGATCCCGCGCAGCTTATCACACTTCTTGCGTTACGCCAAAATATTTACACAGACCCGCAAAAGCCAATTCAGGTTGAGCCCAAACTTTACGCGATAGGCGAGCCGGATAAAAAATCACCTGTTTTTGTAACAACAAATTTCTCGCTTACATACTTTTTAGTTTCCGGCGAAATCGAAAACGCTGGAATTTCCGCATGGCTAATTATTCCTGAATGTGAAGGCTTCAGCGTGCTTACGGCGTGGGCAGCAGGAAAGTTCTCCGGCGCGAGCATTGGAAAGTTTATAAAAGAAATTGAACTTGAAAAACAAGTGGATACACGCTCGATTGTAATTCCGGGTTATGTCGCGCAAATTTCAGGAGAGCTTGAAGAAAATCTTCCAGGCTTTAAAGTTTTGGTAGGACCCTCGGAAGCCGCAGATTTAGAAGGCTTTATTAAAAACGTTCTTAAAAAATGATTAAAGTTACATTTTTGCCTGCAAACATTACCGTAGAAAGCACCGAAGGTTCATCACTCTTGGAGGCGGCGCGCGCGGCAGGCGTGTATGTTGAGACTCCTTGCGGCGGCAAAGGAACATGCCAAAAATGCGAAGTAAAAATAATTGCCGTCGATAACGAAAAAAAGAAAACAGTTTTAATTTGCCAAACAAAAGTTCCAAATCATCCTATTACTGTTGAATTGCAAAAGTCTGCCGACGCTAAAGGTCAGTTTGAAAATTTTGAAGACCCAACTAAATATTTAAGTGAAGATAAAACACAATTTCTAAAAAAAATAAATCTTAGCGTCGCGCCTGCCGCGCTGCTTGACGGTTTATCAGATGCCGACAGATTTACAAAAGCTTTTTTAAAAGCAGTAGATTGTCAGTCTGTTGATATTCCGCTTAATGTGTTGGTAGCTTTGCCTGAAAAACTACGCGAAAACAATGGCGAAATAACTGCATATTATTATTTAGATAACAACATTGCTTTTTGTGTATCTATTATTTCTTATTCCTCATTCGGCATTGCTGTAGACATAGGCACTACAACCGTTGCTCTCTGGCTGGTAGATTTAGAAACCAGAAAAGTTCTCGCCTCACATAACGCATACAATAGCCAGGTAGAATGCGGGCTAGACGTAATCAGCCGAATCAATTACGCAAAAAAAAATCTCGGCGAGTTAAAGAATCGAATTTTAAAAACAATAAATGAATTAATCGCCTCTGTCTGCAAAGACGCACAAATAGAATCTAATAAAATTTTATGCGTCTCGCTTGCCGGTAATACAACAATGACACATTTGCTTTTGGGAATTAATCCCGAATATATTCGTCTTTCTCCGTATACGCCGGTGGTTTTTCAGCCGCAAATTTATTCTGCGGCGCAAATTGGAATTTCTGTTTGTGAAAACGCTCCTGTGTTAATCGCGCCGGCAGTTGGAAGTTATGTCGGCGGAGATATTACATCAGGGCTGCTTTGTACAGAGCTTGCGAATAAACCTACTGAATTAATTTTATTTATCGACATCGGCACTAACGGAGAAATTGTTCTTGGAAATAACGATTTTATTTTTGCCTGCGCTTGCTCCGCAGGTCCCGCGTTTGAAGGCGGTGGAATCAAACACGGCGTTCGCGCGCAAACAGGAGCGATTGAACGTGTTGCAATAAATGAAGGGAAGCTGGAAGTTTACACAATCGGCGGCGCGCCGGCAATCGGTATTTGCGGATCGGGAATAATTTCTGCCATTGCCGAACTTTTTAAAAATGGAATAATCGATTCTGCCGGAAAATTTTCTGATGGAAACGGCGAATATATATTATGCAAAGGTTCGCAAGGTAAACCGGACATTACAATCAGCGAAACGGACATTGAAAACTTTGTCAGGGCAAAGGGCGCTATTTTCTCCGCCTGTCAAACAATGCTGGACAGCGTTGGAATGTCTTTTAATGATGTTGGAAAAGTTTATGTAGCGGGTGGTTTTGGAAGGTTTCTCGATCTTGATGACGCAAGAGTTGTCGGTCTTTTACCCCGTGTTGCGAACGACAAATATTTGTTCCTTGGAAACTCTTCGGTTATAGGGGCGTATCTTACGCTTGTATCCGAAGAACATCGAAACAAAGAGCAGGATCTTGCCAGAAAAATTACATACATGGATTTAAGTAATGAGCCAAAATATATGTATCATTATACAGGCGCGTTATTTTTGCCGCATACCGACAAAGAACTGTTTGAATAGCGGTTTTTTCCCGTACCGGTATGCTTCTTTGCCTGAAAAGAAGATTATCTTTTAATAAAAACAGTAAAAATATTATTTTCTTGACTTTTCAATAAAATACTGTTAAAAATTTATTTTATACATGTTAACTAATTTGAAAAAAATTAAAATATTTTTTGGTACGCAGCTTGATTTCCGTGTCCAATTATTCAACATACTAGCGGCCGCAGGAACGCTCATCAGTTTTATTACCGGCGTTACCGGGCTGCTTGTAGGTGCTGGATTTTATAACTTTCTGCTCAATATGATGACAATGGCTCTGTCGGCATTGCTTTTGTGGTACTCATATGCAAGCGGAAAATACCAGCTTTGTTATACTATTTCAATTATCTGCATATTTTTCGGTTTGTTTTCGTCAATTTTCTTCAGCGCCGGCGGCTATCACAGCTCTATGCCCTTGTTTTTTATTTTCGCAGTGGTGTTTACGGTATTTATGCTTGAAGGTAAAAAAATGATTATTATAACTGTTCTGGAAGTGGCGTTTTATTCATCTCTTTGCGTTTTTGCGTATTATAACCCCGGTACGGTTGATTTTCTGGATAATGAAGCGAAATTCCTGATAGATATTATTATAGGCATTATTGTTGTAAGCGCGGCGTTAGGTGTAACAATGGCTTTGCATCTAAGATTATACAATCTGCGGCAGAAAGAGCTGGAAACCGCGCGCAGGCAGGTAGAAGAATACGCGAATATGAAAAGTGAGCTGTTTGCGGGAATGAGCCATGAAATGCGCACTCCGCTTACGGTTATGTCAGCGTACGCGCAGTTTGCTGTGGAGCAGATTAAGGAATCGTCGGCAGCCGGATCGCCGGGCGTGAATGAGCAAACGCTCGCCGATCTTGCGACAATCAGCGATGAAGCAAAACGCCTTGCGGAAATGGCAGACGGCACGTTAAAAATACTGATGACTGTTCCGGGAACGCGCGATGCCGGCGGGCAGAATAAAACGCCGGTTAATATGGGCATTTTATCTTCCCGGCTGGTAAATCTTTTAAAACCTGTCGCGCTGCGAAAAGGGAAAGAGTTGTCAATAGAGTTAAAAGACAACATACCTGAAATACCGGGAGACGCGGACGCTTTAACACAGCTTGTCTGGAATATCCTGCAAAACGCAATTACTCATTCTAACGGGAAAAAAATTGCATTAAACGCCGAAGCGGACTCTGGCGGCGTAAAAATTACTGTTTATGATGACGGAACCGGTATCGATCCTGATTTACTGCCCCGTGTTTTTGAACGCGGAGTTTCCGGAAGAAACGGCGGAAGCGGACTTGGACTTTCCATATGCAAAGATATAGCAAAACGTCACGGCGGAGAAATAAGCATTAAAAGCAAATCTGTTAATTTGAACGGGCAGCCTGCGGATGCGGGGAATATTGCCGCAGACGCGGGCGTCAGCGTTACGGTGCTGCTGCGCGGACTTGGAGTGTAAATGTCAGAAAAAGGAATTGTGCTGTTGGTTGAAGATAATCAGAAAATACTTGATTTAAACAGAAGAATACTGGAAAAAGAAGGCGTTTTGGTTTTAACAGCCAAATCAATCGCGCAGGCGCGTGAGCGCGTTAAACAGGCTGTGCCGGATGTGGCTGTTCTTGATATTATGCTGCCTGACGGAAGCGGCCTTGATTTTATTTCTGAACTGCGTCAATTATGCGAAACGCCGCCAAATTCCGCAGAGTTAAATCCTTTATGCGCGCTCTTTTTAACCGCGAAGACTGAACGCGCTGATATATTATCCGGACTCGCCGCCGGAGGAAATGACTATATTACAAAACCCTATGATATAGACGAGTTCAGAATGCGTATTCTGGGTTTCCTGCGCCTTGTTACATCATCAAAAAGGCGCCTGAATGGTAAAACGCCGGCAGAGACGTTTTCTTCAATATTGTCAAAAAAAGAACTTGCTGTAGCGCTGCTTGCCGCGAAAGGATTATCCAACAAGGAAATCGGTGAAAAAGTCTTTCTCTCCGAAAGCCGCGTAAAAACATGCCTGTCAGGGATTTACCGAAAGCTTCAAATATCGGATAAAAACAACAAAAGAAAAATGCTTGCCGGTATGTTATAGATCAATCTGTTATTTCATGAAAAATGATACCTTAATGATACTTAAAATATTACCGGCATGTGATAAATTTCAGGGTAGTGGTCATTAAAATGGCTGTTTTTTAAAAAGGTTAAGATGATTTGAGCCAGGGATTCGTCCCGTGCACATTGGCACAGATCTTCTGCCGCCCTCCGGGGCGGCTTTTTTATGGCTTTTTTTTAATATAAATTTGATTGCCTTTCAGTATTATACTATGTATAATGAAACCGGGAGGGTAAAAATGTATATTATCCACGCCGACAATAGCGGTTTCTTTCGCAAGGTAATAAAAGTATTTTTAGCGGAATTAGGCATTGATTCCGATGGTTTCGATAACGGGGATGATGTTTTAAATGAGGTTGGTAACCGTAAAGTAGGCTGCGTTATTACCGGTTTGGAACTTGCCGATATGACTGGTGAGGAATTAATCAGGCAGCTTCAATACTCAGGCCACTCAATGACTATTATCGCGGTAACAGGCAGCGACAGCGAGAGCCGTATTCAAACCCTGGCTAACATGGGTGTTAAGGCGACCATACAAAAAGGCGGCAACTGGAAAGAGAAGCTGCGTGAATATTTTTAAGCTACTTTTTCAAAAACCGGAAGGTTATTGTTAAAAAGCACTCCCCCCTTGAGTTGAAACGGTCCTGTTATATTGCTGATAAATAAATCCCCGTTCGTGACAGCATAGGTTATTGGAAATTTATTCGGTTTTGAAGTAAAAATGCAGTGCGTTTTGTCAACAAACTCCACCAATATTTTATCACCGTATAATTTTTTCCAGGTGATCCATTTGGTACCGACAAGCTGTTCCGGTTCAATAGCGGTTTTTTCTTCCGGTAATACTTTTAATTCGTTTTCCATAAAATCCTCCATTTGGAAATAATAATTAATCATTTCTACAATTTAGAATTTACGAAAATAAGTATCCGGAGACAAGATTTTTTTATTGTTTACCCTGTATATTAATTGACATATGCAATAAAAGACCTTTTAATAATACCTCATCATTATAATAATATACATTATTTCCATGGTTATAAATCAGGAGATTTTCCCCTGAATCGTTTTTTTGAGCCCATTTTCCGTATAAATTTGTGTTTAAAGCTGAATTATTACTGCATCCTGTCAGGGAAATTCCAAAAATTACCGCAATTATTACCAATAAACTGCTGATTTTTTTCATATATCCCCTTTTTTTCTTTTATATAAATTCAGCTTTTCAGTAATATTATCGGTAAATTTATATTGCATATTCCGGTTTTATTCAAGTAACTTTGACAGATAAAAATTCTCGTATAAGTTTTATATGAAAAAGTTTCTTATATCATTTATCATTTTGAAATTTCACTATTATGCCGATATAATTAGTATAAAACTACAAAAGGAGTTTATATTATGCCAGCAGCAAAAAAAGCAGCAGCCAAAAAAGCGCCTGCGAAGAAAACAGCAGCAAAGAAAGCACCAAAGAAATAATCAGTATTTCATAAGGGGCTGTCCGAGAAGTTGGTTACTTCACGGATAGCCTTTGTTTTTTCTCTTATTTCTGCGAAATAATACGAAAAAACGGTAATTAATGAAGGTGTCCGAAGAAGTTTTCCAACTTTTCAGACACCGCTTAATTTTTATGCGGCATTATTCATACACGCCGCTTTCGCGGCGCTTTCTTTGGCTGTGCCCAGAAGAAGACTCGAACTTCCATGCTTTTAACGGCACTGGTACCTGAAACCAGCGTGTCTACCAATTCCACCATCTGGGCTGTACTGTCCATAACATTTATTATTATTGCTTTACATATCATGGCATATCAAAGGTGAAAAGTCAAGTTCTTAAAAAAGTATCAGTTTTGTCTCAATCAGGAAAATAAGTATCGAACAAGTGTCGGACAGGTGTCGAATAAGAATTATTGAAGATTGTATTTAGGCTTTTTGGTATCTGTTGATTGCTAACCAAGCCTTAGCATGGTACAATTTTTATGGAATACAATAGAGTTGTTCGATAACTTCAGTTATTGAACAACTACCGCTTAAAAGAACTTGTGAGACAACTAACTCGAACCGAAGGTTCGCAGTTGTCGAACAAGTCCAATGATTATTATAGAGTTTTTATTATAATCTTTAATAATTATTTCTGCCATTATGGAAGGTAGACCATCATGAAACTGAATATTTCCGGAAAAATAATTTTAATCGCCGTAGCCGGTGTGATAGCGTCAAGTTTGGTTATTCTAAGTTTATCTACCATGCTGATGCGCAGGCTGCTTGATTATACCATACAGAAAGAAATGACAGCCATGCAGTCTCTTATAGCAAGGATACAGCAGCAGGATCAAATGAGATTATTCCATGATATTCAGCTTCTTATTTCAATGCCCGATCTTGTAGACGCCGTGCAAAGATCAGATACAGACGGCATTTTACAAAACAAGCAGCTGGCATGGCTGCGGCGGGATATTGATATTATAACCTTTACCGATTCCAATGGTATTGCCATTGCCAGAAGCCACTCGTACAGGACAGGAGACGATATCAGCGGCAGCAAGGTTATGCAGTCGACTTTAAAAGGAAATGTTTCCTCCGGAGTCTTTTTTGATGATACAACCATGATTCCCTACTCGATGCGTTGTTTCGCGCCGATTTATAAAGACGGCGTTTTGGTCGGGACTTTATCTCTGGGTACAGACATCTGCACTGAAAAATATGTTGATAATCTTTATAAATTAACCGGAGTGCATTATTCTTTTTATAAAAATGACATTACCCTGATGACCAGTTTAATGGACGATGACGGCAGACGTTTTAACGGTACCAAACTCAGAAATACTTATGTTACTGACGCTGTGCTTAACAGGGGCGAAAGCGTGATTGTTCAAAGGGATATATTGGGCGATCCGTATATGGTAATGCATTGGGCAATAAAGGACTATTACGGAGAAATCGTAGGAATGTGGGCAGCCGCCATGCCGCTGGAGCGCCAAACAAGAGAAACAAACAGGGTTCTGTGGTTAATCATTTTTTGTTCGCTTGGCATCATAAGCGTTTTCGCTCTGGCTGCAAGCATTATTGGAAACAGGATTAGCATACCTGTCCGCAAAATAACCGAATTCGCTGTCCATGTCGCAAACGGCAATCTGGATGATCAGATAACGGTGAAAAGCAGGGACGAAGTCGGTCAGCTCGCCGGCGCGCTTAATTCAATGGTAACGACATTAAAAGACCGTATCAACGAAGCGGAAGAGCAGCATGCGGCGGCTGTCGCGGCGAATAAAGCCAAAAGCACTTTCCTAAGCACAATGAGTCATGAAATCCGCACTCCAATGAACGCGATTATCGGCATAACGGAAATTCAGTTAAGGCATGAAGATCTGTCAGAGAATGTCATGGATGCGTTTGAAAAAATTTATAATTCAGGCGATATGCTGATGAGCATAATCAACGACATTCTTGATCTTTCAAAAATCGAAGCCGGTAAACTGGATTTGATGGAAAAAAATTATGAATTCGCCAGCATGATCAGCGATACTGCTCATCTTAACATGATGAAGATTGGCAGCAAACGAATTGAGTTTGAAATGGATGTAGATAAAAACATCCCCTTTAATTTGTTGGGTGACGAGCTGCGCGTCAAGCAAATTCTTAACAATATACTTTCCAACGCGTTTAAGTATACTGCCTCGGGCAAGGTAACAATGTCTGTCGCTCTGGATAATAAAAACACGAATGCCGCAGCCGAAGAAGCGTCCGGTAAAATAACGCTTGTTTTCACAATAAGCGATACAGGCCAGGGAATGACCAAAGAGCAGATAGAAAAACTCTATGACGAATATGCCAGGTTCAACCAGGAAGCAAACCGCGCGACAGAAGGCACAGGGCTTGGAATGAACATTACGCGCAATCTTATCGATATGATGAACGGAAAGATACATGTGGAAAGCGAAGTGGGAAAAGGCACAGTCTTTAATATCTATCTGCCCCAGGGCAAAGTCGATTCCGCCGTGATAGGAAGCGAAATGGCGGAAAACCTGAGTAAATTCCGGATGCATAACCGCTCGTATTTAAAAAATATTCAAATATCGCTTGAACCTATGCCTTACGGCAGAATTTTAATCGTTGATGATATAGATACCAATATTTATGTCGCCAAAGGATTAATGCTGCCCTATGAGCTGAAGGAAATAGACTCCGCGAATTCAGGGATTGAAGCGATAAAAAAAATAAAAGAAGGGAATGTATACGACGTGGTATTTATGGATCACATGATGCCGGGAATGGACGGAATAGAAACGGTAAAACATATGCGCGAAGCGGGATATAAAGAGCCTATTGTAGCGTTGACAGCTAACGCTGTCGGAGGGCAGGCTGAAATATTTATACAGAATAATTTTAATGACTTTATTTCAAAACCAATTGATATGCGCCAGTTAAACGTTATCATGAACACCTATGTGCGCGATAAACAGCCGCAGGAGGTAATAGACGAAGTCCACAGACAGATGCAGCTAAAACAGAATGCGCAGAAAAAAGATAAACCCGCCGCAGGGAAGTACACGGTGCAGGTTGCTGAGCAGATTGCTCAGCAGAATGCTGAGCAATCTGCTCCGGACTCATTGTTATTTGGAGTGGAAATTCCCGGGATGGATGTGGCCAAAGGTCTTAAACGTTTTGACGGCAATGAAAAAGTGTACCTGGATGTTCTGCGTTCCTATGCCGCCGGCGTAAGTTCCATGCTTGACAAGATAGAAACATTCAGCGGGGAAACCCTTGCCGATTATGTAATTAAAGTCCACGGCATCAAGGGAACAAGTTTTGATGTTTTCGCGGAGCAGGTTGCCAAAGAAGCCAAAGACCTTGAAGAGGCCGGAAAATCAGGCGATTTGGAATTTATAAAGGCGAATCACTCCTCTTTTATGGAAAGCGCGAGGAATCTGGTTTTCGGTATAGAAGAAATGTTAAAAAACCTTGATCTGGAAAGCCGAAAACCTTTAAAAGATAAACCGGATATTAAAATATTATTAAAACTGATAAACGCCTGCAAAGATTTTGATATGGACGGAGCGGATGAAGCAATTGCTGAATTGGAAGAATATAAATACGAGTCCGATAATGACCTTATTCACTGGCTGCGGGATTGTATTGACAGAATGCAGTTTGAAGAAATTATAGAGAAGCTCAGTCCTGCAGCCTGCTGAGATGACAAAACAGCAGGTTCCTGTCTTTGCCGCGCAGATGCATTGCGCCGCCCTTGCAGTATTTGAAGTACCGGCACGCGGCGCATTCCCCCTTCTTTGCCCATGAGCGATCGCGGAAAATCTGATACCGGTTATTCCATACGTCCATAAAATTATCATTATGGATATTGCCCTGTGTAAAATGCGGGCGTATATTTGGACATGCCGAAATTGATCCGTCCGCCAGCACCGATCCTACGCTGATACCCGCCCTGCAAAAGAAAAAACTGTCCCGGACTTCGGTTTCATAATTGCCCAAAAATCCTTCGCAGCCGTAATTTGTTTTTATCGCGCCTTCTTTGCGCGTAACACTAATAAAATCGAATAACTGTTTAAAAAGAGACGCATCCAGATGCAAATCCCTGTTTTCTGCCGCCATATCAGATATGGCCGCTCTGCCAATCGGGCTGACGGTAAATATGCGCCATGCCTTAACGCCTTCTTTTATCAATAATTCTTTCAACGCGGGCAGTTCATTGAAATTCCACCGGTTAACGCAAGTCACAACATCAAAAGCCGCGCCGGAATTCGACTGCACAATCATGCGAATGGCGTTAAGCGCGTTTTTGTGGCTTTCCGGATGGCCTCTTAAACGGTTGTGCGATTCCTCAAATCCGTCCAGACTCACGGTGATGGAACGCAACCCGGCCTGTTCCAGTTTCGCATAACGTTTTTTATCAAGTATAAATCCGTTTGTTACCATTCCCCACGGGAAAGCGCGCTTGTAAAGTTCATGTCCGCATTGTTCAAGGTCATTCCTCAGTAAAGGCTCACCGCCTGTAAGCACTATCATGGTTGTATGAGGATTAACGTGAGGGACAATGATGTCAATGGTTTTAATAAAATCCTCAAAAGGCATGTCAGGCGGGCGCGCGGCTGAAGAAGCATACGGTATTTTTCTGCAATCGCTGCCGCAATGTACGCAGGAAAGATTGCAGCGAAGGGTACACTCCCAGAATAAATAATTTAAAGGATGCTGTTTTATAAAGCCGTCCCGCCAGCGGCTGAAAAGTTCCAGCCCAAGACGTTTTTTAAGGGAAACCGGAGTTACATTCATTCAGGCGCATTATTATTGTCAGGCGTCATTTTAATTGTGCCTAAATTTATTTCCTTTTGACCAAAATCCCAGTGTCCGCCGCTTTTGGTATATTCCATGTTTCTGAAATCCGCTTCAACTACTTTGCCTGCAAATAAGCCGTTTTCTTCACCGTCAATATCAGTCAATTCTACATATAATACATCCTGGGGGAATGAGTAGCTTACTACATTGAAATTACCGTTATTGCTTGAATAAACAGCATTGCTAATTTCATGGAAATGTTCATCGGAGGAATCGTTTTTATTTAAAAATACCGCGCGTATCCCCTCAATGGGAGTATCGTCTGTTTCAGATACAACAACGCCTTTGGCCCTAAAAGTCGCTGACGGAGAGCCGTATTCACTGTAATTTTCACCGAAAATACCATTACACCCAGTAACTGCGCCGGTAAAACCAAGCCAGGTTAATAAAGCGGCAAGTATTTTTGTATATGCCCTTGATATTACTGCCATGATAACTCTCGTATCTTAATATACTATAAATTCTTAAAAATGTCAGCTTCTTTTTTATAAATTTTTTATGTTCTGGCTTTCCCATTATGTGTTTTTTAAAACATTATTGTAAATTTTTGTGTAAATTAATTAAAACCATGATAATATTTAATTATAATGTAATTTATACCAAGGTGGTTTTATGGACAATTCAGACATAGAATTAACAACCGGTAGCGAAAAAGAACGTTTTAAAATTATTTATGTTGATGATGTTTCTACCAGTCTGTTATCGCTCAAAAGAAGGCTGGCGGGACATCACGAAGTGTACCCTGCGGGCTCCTCCGAGGCATTGTTCAAAGCCCTGGAGAAAATTACACCCGATATAATACTGCTGGATATTAATATGCCCGGTGTCGGCGGTTATGAGATTATAATGAATTTAAAAGAGGATGAACGGTATGCCGATATACCGGTTATTTTCTTTACAGGCAATAACGACAGGGAGAGCGTGCTTAAAGGGTTATCCCTTGGCGCGGTTGATTATATTATTAAACCGTTTGAAACGCCAAGCCTGATTGATTGTATCCAAAAACATGTGGCCGCCAGTAAAGCTGAAAAAATCAGGGAAGATGACACAAGACCGCGTATCCTTGCTATTGACGACGTAGTCAGCATATTAAAAACAATAAAAGCCGCTTTGCATGCCAATTATATTGTGCATACAATATCCAGACCTGAAGCTGTGCTGGATTTTCTGGAATTAAGAAAGCCGGATTTAATCCTGCTGGATTATCTGATGCCGGTATACAATGGATTTGAACTTATACCCATGATACGCGAATTATCGGAGTATAAAAACACTCCGATAATAATGCTTACATCGGAAGGAACGATTTCCAATATAAAAGAAGCCATATCTTTGGGAGCCTGCGACTTTATTGTAAAACCTTTTAAAGAAAACGAATTGAATGAAAAAGTCGCAAGGTATATCAAGGCGCCGTGCTGTTAATGGCAGCAGCCATTCGCTGAATAACAGCGCGGCATTCATCATTTTTAGGCTGACCATTATTACGGTTAATAAGAGAAAAGCCGCCTTCCGCCGCGTTAGCGGAATCGTAAGCGCCGTTTTCCCAGAAGAATGGGACAATTCCAAAATATATCGTCGGCAATTATAGGAAAAAAACTAAAAAACAGTAAAATTTTCTAAAATAATTGCCAACAATATTGATTTTTGGTATATTAAAAGTAACAATGAGTGTAATAACCGCCAGTAAGAGCATGACCGTCTGCAAAACTGATGGTCAGGTAAACGAAACTGCCGTAAAATCTTCCGTTTTGACAGCCAGAGAGCAGGAAGTATTGAATTTGCTCCTTACAGGCCTTATCCCAAAAGAAATTGCCGCCGCTTTAAATATCAGCTACGCTACTGTTTTGGATCATCAGAAAAATCTTTACCGCAAGCTGGAAATTCATAACATCAATGAAATGTTTGTAAAATTCGGCTCTGCGAAAAATGAAACAATCCAAACTGAGAAAAAAGAAACCCCTGTTCAAGGAACAGAAGCGCGGGAAGCCAATCCGCTTAGGTCAATTTTTGGGCGATGGGATACGTTTGAAGACAACTTTGGCTCGTATGTAAACTATACGCAAAAGATTGAACTTATACAGGATAATTATACAGAAACACATTCTATTTCGGGAAATATGTCTAATAAAGGCATGGCTTACGCGGGAGTAAACGCTTATCCTGATCCCTCTACGCTTGAACTAATGAAAAAAGCGAAACGATTTTCATTTATGGTTTTAGGCGACGGAAATTCTTATGAGGTAAAGATAGCTACGAGCGAAACAAGAAAAGACGCTGATTATAACCATTACGCAAAGATATTTTCAACTAAAAACGGCCTTATCTCTGAAATCAATATTAATATTGATGAGCTTACCCCGACATATACAATAAAAACAGCGCCTTTCAACCAAAACAGTATAGAAACTTTCATTATTCAAACCTTTTCAAAAGGTGATTTTAACTTGAAGTTCTGGAATATAGAGTTTCATTTATAAAAGTTAATGGGTTTTAATATAAATCCCCCCAGGAACCCCCAATAATCCCCATGATCTTGTGATTGGAAAAATACACATCTGCGTTTACAATTGAATGCGGACATTAAAAGCAAAGGGAGATTTTTATGAAAAACATAATTAAAATTTTTATGTGCATGGCTCTTATCGCGGCTATCGGATTTGGGATCACCGCCTGTAGTGATCCTGATAATAGCGGTAATTCTGCAGCGCCGTCAGAACAGCAGCCCTTCAATGATATTACAGCGGCACAACTGGTTTCCTGCATTAAAATCGGATGGAATCTGGGTAACAGTCTGGATGCTCATGATTTAACATGGCTTCCTCCAAATCCTCCTGTTGCAGACATGGAAACAGGATGGGGTAATCCCGTAATAACAAAAGCAATGATTACCGCGGTTAAGAACGCGGGGTTTAACGCAATAAGAATACCTGTTTCCTGGGACAAAGCTTCAAATTCAAATCATGTTATACGGGCGGATTGGATGGCAAGAGTGACTGAAGTTGTCAATTACGCTGTTGAAAACGATATGTATATAATTCTTAATACACATCACGATGAACATATTTTTAAATTTTCAGAAGCGGAAAAAACGGCGTCTCTCGCGGCTTTCAGAAAAATTTGGGAACAAATTGCAGATAACTTTAAAAATTACAATGAAAAATTGATTTTTGAAGGTTTGAACGAGCCAAGAACTAAGGGGTCTGCGCAGGAATGGAGCGGAGGAACCGAAGCAGAACGCGCTGTCTTAAACGCGTATTATCCTGTCTTTATTGATGTTGTAAGAAACAGCGGCGGAAATAATGACAAGCGTATTTTAATGATAAACACTTACGCTGCTTCAACAAGCGCAGCTGCTGTTAACGGATTAACGCTTCCTGCAGATACAATTGCAAACAAGCTAATTGCTTCTGTTCATGCCTATGAGCCTTATAATTTTGCGCTAAATGAAAATGCTGCATTAAATACGTGGAGTTCTTCCAACCCTGGTGACACATCACCAATACATGCGGCAATTGACAATGTTTATAACAAGTTTGTATCCAAGGGTATTCCTGTAATAATGGGTGAATTCGGCGCGGTTGTTAAAGACAATGAATCAGCCAGAGCGCAATGGGCGCAATATTATGTAACTTACGCCGCAGGTAAAGGCGTTAAATGTGTTTATTGGGACGACGGAGGATTATTTAAATTATTAAACAGGCAGAATAATCAATGGCTGTTTCCTCAAGTTGTTGCAGGTTTAATGAATGGGGCAAACAGTAATTATAACCCCGGCGAACCTGTTGAGCCTCCTGCGGCAAATTCCGGAGACCTGGGGAACTATGCCAAATACGAGACGCAGGCTGTTTGGCAATTATCAAGCGAAAATGTAACATTAGCGAAAACAGCAGGAGCAAAACTTGTTCTTATTTTATCGGCTGTGCATATGGTCGGGACCTGCAAATGAATGGTATCATACCGCAGGGCAAGCCCTGCACCCGCCAGACCACTTACAAGTGGTCTGGCTTTCCGCGGCAAGCCGCGGGGTATGAACCCCTTCGGTGACTGCGCTCGTTCGGT